>NZ_JOMN01000005.1:0-7374 GCF_002153485.1 Acetobacter sp. DmW_043
GCTTTCCTGAATAATCACGATACAGCATCTCAGGACTTTCAGTGCAGGATCACAGCAGACCGCTCGCACCTGCGACGGGCTGAGGTTCTGCCAGAGCGGGAAAGAAGGCGGTCAAGATTCTGGATCAGCGTTTCAAGCTCCTCCAGCACCATTCCGCAATGGACCGCATCGCCACAGTGGGCAGAGTGTGCCAGCTGGTTGAGGTTGTTACCAGTACGGGAGAGCTGATGACGTATTCGACGCAGTTCGTCGGGAACACGTGATCCGTCATGCCAGACCAGTTCTGCACTGCTCAGGAGCACCCTGATCCAGTGGGAAGTTGTGGCATGACCATGCTGATGGGCGATATGATTCCAGTGCTCCAGTTCGGCAGGACTGGCTCTCACAGAGAGGCGGGAAGTGCGAACAATCGACATAACAGAGTTCTCCTTTAAGGGGGTCAACGGGGGAAGGATTTCCCCCTTGCCAGATGCTCAGTGGGTAGCCACTGAGCACTGCTGGCTCCCTGTAAGGATACTCTATTGAGAGACCTGATTTCCGAAGTTTCTTCAATAGCCTGAAAATTATCGACAGACCTGTTCTCTTTACCCCACCAGCACTCTGACACGCTGACGGATGGCTTCCAGTTCTTCTGGCGTCACCTTGCCCTTTAGCTTCGCTTGCCTTACTCGCCAGTCAGGACTTCTCACCTGATCTGACAAAGCTACACGTTGCAAAGATACTCTATTGAGAAACCCGATTTCCGACAGGTTTCTGAACCTGACCAAAAAAACCACTTATTTCAAGATCGCCAGCATGGATACGTGCTTGTGCCAAATCAAACGTACTCTGCATCCGCATCAACGTCTCAGCACTAATACCAAAAGCTTTCTCAAAACGGATAGCCATTTCAGCAGATAACCGTGCCCGGCCATTCAGTAGCGCACTGATGGACTGACGAGAGACACCAAAATGCTCGGCTACAGCATTAACGCGAATGTTATGAGGTTCCAGCAATTCTGTTTTTATCCAGTCCCCTACATGAACTGCCAGAGAAGAGTGCATTTTAAGAGCCATGATAATCCTCCAGTGTCATATCCAGAAGAGCGCCTGCTTCACTCACTCTGAATGTCAGACGCCAGTTTTTCGTAACGGTCATTGACCATGTGCCTGCCCGATCGCCTGTTAGTGGGTGCAATCCATAGTTTGGAGGCACAGACAGTTCTTCCAGAGAACCCGCAGCATCAATAAAGGCCAGCATTTTTCGCAAACGGCTGATATCACCAACCACTCCCTTTGCATTTCCCGTTTCAAAGAAACGTCGGAGCCCTTTATGAGCGATACTGTCTATCTCCATAAATGTAACGTATGACTTTACACAAATCGCGTCAAGAAGTGCTTTACGTTCAAAAATATCTATAGTCCGCCATTCACTCTCTTGACTGCTCCACTTATTTGCCCGCAGAGTGAACCCGCAGTCACCATGTGAAGGATGATTTCATCTGAAATTATCGTTCTGTTTCAATGGGTTACTTTGTTCGTTGCGACGGAAGCGTGCGGGTTCAAGTCCCGCAGACTTTTGCGCTAATTCCCTGAAAAGACACCATAAAACCGGATTGTGATGCGTGAACGGGGTTTTCCCGGTGGTCTTCCCAGTCTGGGAACTCACATGCTGCGTCTTATCGGCTCTCACTACCACTTCCGCCGTGCCGTTCCGGTCGCCCTGCAAGCCTGTCTTGGCAAAACGGAAATCTCCCTCTCCCTGCAAACCGACAGCAAGTTTCTGGCCCGTCAGAGGGCTGCTGCCCTCTATGCCCGCACAGGCGAAGTCTTCCATAAAGCACGGGCTATGCAGGGCCGGTTCTCAGAGAGGGAGCTGGCGTCTCTTCTCACCTTCCAGAGCCCAGTTACACTGGAACCTGAGGGTATAGCTCAGGAAGAGGAGGCAACCTCTGCCCCCAAACGCAAGACCATGAAACCACGAGGGAATCTGACACGTAAAGTCGTCAGAAAACCTCGCAGCTCAAATAAGAAACTTTCAGCTCTCATGCTCTCAGAGGCCCTGGAGCAGTTTATCCTGAGCAATCCCAGGGCCAGTACAGACACCAGAAAAGCAACCAAAAGAACGGTTGCCCTCTATATCAGGGCTTTTGGGGATACACCTGTCAGTAACATCGGCGGTTCTCAGGCCGGAGCGTTTCGTGACCTGCTTCTGGCTCTGCCTGCAACCCTGGGCAAAGGCAAAAGCAGCCTGACGCTGCAACAGGAGGCGCAGAGAACCAGAGAAGGCGGTTTACCCACTCTAAGCAATAAAAGCGTTAAGAACCACATGCTCCGCCTGTCAGCCCTATGGAACCAATTGGTGCAACGGGAACTGGTGGCAAAAAATCCATGGGCAGGCTGGCACTTTGAGAGTGCCCCCAGGACCGTACGCAAAAGCTGGACTGCCAGAGAGCTGGCTTTGCTGACTTCCGCGTCGTGGCATAGTTCTCTGGTGCCTGAACCTACCTTCCGGCTGGTCACCCTTATTGCTGCCTATACCGGCATGAGACTGGGCGAAATATGCACGCTACGGAAAGAAGACCTGCAAACCATCGAAGGTGTTCCCTGCTTTATGGTCAGACCACATTCTGAAACCGGATGGGCACCAAAGACGGAGGCTGGCACCCGTGTGATACCCGTGCATTCAAAGCTGATTAAAGCTGGTGTGTTATCCCTCAGGGACAACACAGAAAGTGCTTACCTCATACCGGGACTGGATAACTCGGGGCAGAAAGACAGAGGGGCCACACTGAGCAGGGCTTTCTCTCAACTCAAAACCCGCCTTGGCCTGCCAGCAGAAATAACATTCCATTCATTCCGGCACACGGTTTCCACACAGCTCAGAAATGCGGATGCCAATATCCGGGAGGTCTGGATTGACCATCTTCTGGGCCACGAAGCAACCCATAAAAGTCAGGGCACCACAACCTATCTGACGGGCATTTCAACAGCCAATCTCAGGCAGACAGTAGAAGCCATAAGCTACCCGGAAACAGCCTTCAAAAAGATACCGTTTTAAAGGGGAGCCAGCAGTGTCGAATGGCTACCCATTCGACATCTGGCAAGGGGGAGGAACCTCCCCCGTTGACCCCCACAAGCACAAAAAACACGGTTTCATTTAATGGCCGCTTACGCCTTCATGCCGGACATAAAGAAGGTCGATATGCCCTTCGCAAAGCGGAAGCGCTTAACTGCGAAAGGCAGCCGGAAAGGGAGCATGGAATCGTCAAATTTATAAACGATTCAGTTATCTCATGTTGTATAGGGAATGAACCTCGAAGAGGATCTCAGAACCAAAAGCATGAATTTTCTTTGAAAAGAAGAAAAATAGTGCCTTGTGAGGAGAGAAATATTGGATGAAACTTCATTTAACAATACACTCCCCCATTCGTCCGGACGATATCTCATAATGTTTGAAAATATGCTCGTAATTAAGAAATGAACGGAAATTTCGGGTAGAATGATTGGGAAAAATGGATTTTCAACAAACCATAATTTTCCTCTGAGATCGGTATAAATAATAGCATTTAGCTTAGATGAACTGGCAGCTGGCACCGTCACAATTGTTTTTCCAAACCGCTCAGTTACTTGAAACCCATTGAAGGATTGTTCGATTGACGCACTTGATGGGCGCGTTTCGCCATTTCCGATCTGGAATTCCCAAGTAACACTGCGAATGTTGTTTGTACTTGAAATTTCTAACGGAAAGCAACGACTTGGATTTCCGGTAGTTAGCTTATAGTACTCGGACATCTCAGGTATCATGCTAAGTAAAGTACCTAAACTTACATTGAACTTATTTTCGTAGAATCTCATCAGAGAATTGGAGCAATCTATGTTAAAAGAAATCCCAGGAGCTTTAACTAAATGAGTTGGAAATGAACTAACTAAGTCACTAAAAGTTCCACGAGCGCTGTCGCCGCCAAATTGCGCCTGTATGGTGGCTGGAAGATATGCCATTCCATGAGATCCTGGCAACATATCTTTTCTATAACGAAAAGGACTATTTAAAATAATCACGCCATATGTATAAGCCGTCAATGAATAGAAAAAATTAAGCGGCTTAACCATCAAAGATCCACTTCTCCCTGAAAGGAAAAGTTCTCGCCCTTGGTTAAAACAATTTTTTATCTTCCCAGCTTCTTCCGCCGATATCCCCGCGTTTGAACTGCTGCCAACTGATGCTTTTCTGATTTTATATAGCTCTCTGATTTCAGCAATATTCTCCAAACTCTCGGCCAACTCGAGAGTCGCATCGTCAAAATCAAGTGGTTCAATTGGTAGTAAGCTTAATGGATCTTCGCGAGAGAGACGCCTTTTAATTTCATTATGCAGGAGATACGTATTCTTGGAGGGCAAGAGAGCAGGATCTTTGAGATCAGGCAGAGCTTTTTCAATTTCGAATTTGTGCAAACCACCGTATTCTCTTTGCTTGTCTTTTTCCAAGGCCTTCCATTCGCCTAGGATATTGTCCTTTTTTTGAAGGAGGGCATTGTAATCGGGATCCATGGAGAACATTGCCTGATTAGATGCGTGTATATGCGCAAGGTTGTCCTGAGAAATTTCTTCAAGCATTTGGGGGGAGCACTCCAATATTCGGTCGTGTCGATGGTCAGCGGGGTTAAGACTTATCACCTGTAGTAGCCTAGGCCTTTCGTCGTAACGTCTGAAAGACAACAACAGACGTATAACTGTCGTAACCTTTAATGCACTAATGACCGCTTTCTATCAATCGTGTCCAAAAGCGGACACTCTGCTTCCCCCCCTAAGCGGTCGGATCTCAAAAAAGATAAGGGGGTCAACGGGGGAAGTATTCCCCCTTGCCTGCTGCTCAATGGGTAGCCATTGAGCACTGCTGGCTCCCGTTATCTCACTTCATAATTTCAGGCTTCATTTTCACTCATCTGACAGTCTGTGTTCTTTGCATACTTGACGCACCCAGAGTGTTTGACCAGAATTAAAAACAGAAAATTCAATCAGAAGACCGCGTGTCATTATCCGCTGTCTTTTCAGGGTGTTGCAAAACTCTCCTCTCATAGAGGTGCGGGTTCAAGTCCCGCAGTTCGCACCACTAACCAATTGAAATATAACAGTAAAATGAGGATCTGACGGGTCTGCGGGATTTTCCCGTTTGTCTTCCCGGACCGGGAACTCATCATGCTTCGCCTTATCGGCTCTCACTACCACTTCCGCCGGGCTGTGCCCGTTGCCGTTCAGGCCCGACTGGGCCGAACCGAAATTTCTCTCTCGCTGCAAACTCAGAGTAAGCTGGTAGCCCGCGAACGGGCAGCAGCCCTTTACGCCAGAACCGGCGCACTTTTTGAGAAGGCAAAGACGATGGAAACCAGCCTGTCACGCGAAGAACTGATTGTTCTCCTGACCGAACAGGGCAAAATCATCGCGGAACAGGAAGAACTCCTTACCCTTGCCGATGAGGCCTTTCGGGCTGAAAAACGCGCCCTGCAGGCTGATCACGCCATGACCCTGATGGATCAGGTGCAGAAGGAAGGGGCTTTCATCTCTTTTGCCACAGAGTCACTCAGGACACTGGAAACACGCCTGCAGAACATGATGCAGAAAGTCTTTACAGCCAGCGCCGTGAGCAAAAAAGAGAAGGACATGCTGCGCGAGCAGATCAGCAGTCTGTCCACTCTGATTGTCGATCTGGGCAAACATCGCCCGGCGGGTCTGGCGGAGGCACCAGCAAACAGTCCGCCTGAAGCGACACTGCCCATCAGAGCCACCAGACCAGCCTCCCCGCTCCTGTCCGTGATGGCAGAGAAATTTGTCTTTGCAGACAGGGACAAAAGTGAGGACACAAAGAAAGCCACACGCAAAACCGTGGAGCTGTTCACTCAAGCCTTTGGGGACATGCCGGTCAGGCAGATCACAGGCACAATTGCCGGTGAGTTCTTCGATCTGCTGTCCGGCCTCCCGGCCACACATGGCAAAGGTAAAACCGGCCTTCCCATCCGTGAAGCGATCGCACAGGCCCGCGAGCGCGCTCAGGAAACCGTCAGCGGGAAGACTGTTAAAAACCACTTCTCCCGCCTCTCCGCATTATGGATGCATCTGGTGCAGCGGGATATGGCTGATCGCAACCCCTGGGCCGGGTGGGACTTCAACATCACCAGAAAGATCGTCCGCCGGGGCTGGACTGATGATGAACTGACATTGCTTGCCCGCACCCCGTGGAAGGGCACAGCGGTATCGCAGAACACATGGGCTGGCATTATCAGCATTGGTATGTTTACCGGCATGCGCCTGGGCGAGATCTGCAACCTCAGACGTCAGGATACTGAAGTGATTGACGGGGTGCCCTGCTTCCATATCCGCCCTCACCCCGAAGAGGGCTGGTCACCAAAAACGTCAGCAGGTACACGCATTATTCCTGTTCACTCCGGCCTTCTCAGAATGAAGGGACTGAATCTGTTTCAGGACAATGGTGAGCATTACCTCTTTCCTGATCTGACAGTGTCATCAACAGGTGAACGGGGGGATAATTTTGCACGCGCTTTCTCAAAACATAAAAAGCGTATTGGTATTCCTGAAGATGTGACCTTCCACTCTTTCCGTCATACGGTCAGCACGAAGCTCAGAAACCAGGAAGCCCATATCCGCGAACTCTGGATTGATACTGTGCTCGGGCATGAAGCCTCCCACAAATCGCAGGGCACCATGACCTATACAAGCGGGATTGAAGTCGCCAATCTGAAACAGGTGATCGAAGCCCTGCACTACCCCCCGGAGTGTCTTATTGCAAAGGGCGGAATCTGACGTTCTGCACTCTTTGACATAAAAGATAAAAAACTTCGGAAATCGTCTGTCCTGATCGGTTATCCTTACAGGGAGCCAGCAGTGCTCAGTGGCTACCCACTGAGCATCTGGCAAGGGGGAAATTCTTCCCCCGTTGACCCCCTTAAAGGAGAACTCTGTTATGTCGATTGTTCGCACTTCCCGTCTCTCTGTGAGAGCCAGTCCTGGTGAACTGGAGCGCTGGAATCATATCGCCCATCAGCACGGTCATACCACAACAGCCCACTGGATCAGATTGCTCCTGAGCAGTGCAGAACTGGCCGGGCATGACGGATTACACGTTACCGACGAACTGCGCGAGATACGGTGCCAACTCTCCCGTGCGGGCAACAATCTCAACCAGCTGGTACACTCTGCCCACTGTGGCGATGCTGTCCATTGCGGAGCCGTGCTGGACGAGCTTGAAACGCTGATCAGGCAGTGTGACGAAATTCTCTCCCGCTCTGGCAGAGCCTCAGCCCGTCGCAGGTGCGAACGGTCTGCTGTGATCCTGCACTGAAAGTCCTGAGATGCTGTATCGTGATTATTCAGGAAAGC
>NZ_JOMN01000050.1:0-1208 GCF_002153485.1 Acetobacter sp. DmW_043
TGGAGGGTTCGAAGAACCGTTGGTTGATGCGCTTGGTTCGTGATTTCAGGCTTTTGGCGATTTGATTGACGGTTTTTGGAGTAACTTTTGATCTGAGTTTTGAGCAGATCGGGGACTGCTCACTCTGGAGGACTATGCGCTCGCGCTCAATCTTTCGAGGAAGAGGAAGTGGCGCATATTATAGACGATATTGGCCAGGCCGATCCTCATGGTGGCTCGCGCGATACCGATAGTTCGGATGAACAGACCCATTTGCGATTTCTGGTCAGCAAAAACATGCTCGACGCGGGATCGGATCACGGACTTTCCTGCATTGGACCGTTGGATATGGAGTGGCATGGGTTTTAGATGCGGCTTCTTCCTGTGAACCTTTGAGACAAAGCCCTGCTTTTCCATGAAGTCTTCATTGACTTTGGAGCGATACGCCGTGTCTGCCCAGACGCTTGAGGCTGTATTGGTTTTATCCAGCAGCCCTTCTCGCAATCGCGCACCATCACTGGCGGCGGCATCTGTCGTCTTCCATTTTCGGATCAGTCGGAACTTCCGGTCGATGGAAACATGGGACTTGTAGCCAAAGAACGGAATGGCAAGATCGCTGGATGGCATGGTTCCATCATCCTGCCGCTTCGCCTTGGTGAACTTCAGTGTCCAGCGCGCATGACGATCCTTGTGCGACAGCTTTGCGGGTTTGTCCTGCCAGTCTTCAGGAATACGTCCTTCCCGAAGATCGGCTTTCTCAGCGTTCGTATTGCGCTGCTTGGGAGCAGCGACCAGTGTGGCATCCAGGATCTGGCCTGACATCGGGAGATAACCGGCGTTCCGCAGGGTCGCATCAAACCGGTTGAACAGCCCATCGATCGCACCCGCCTGTGTCAGGCGTTCACGGAACAGCCAGATTGTTTTCGCGTCAGGTACACGGTCCGGTAGCCCCAATCCCAGAAAGCGCATGAATGACAGACGATCGTTGATCAGATACTCCGTTCGTTCGTCGGACAGATTGTTCAGCGTCTGGATGATCAGAATTTTGAACATCAGCACCGGATCACACGGCGGTCGCCCGCCCTTACTCCCATCTGAATACGCCAGAGCCTTCTCCAGCTCCGGGCGAAACACCTCAAAATCCACAGTCCGGGAAAACGCTTCGAGCTGATCACCGAGCCCGCTTAGCCGAGCAAGCCGCTCTTCAACATCAAAAAATCCCGCCTGTT
>NZ_JOMN01000051.1:0-2944 GCF_002153485.1 Acetobacter sp. DmW_043
GTGATGAGATACACACGCTCTGCTGAACAGAAAAAAATGGCACAGGAAGCGATGGATAAATTTGAGAAAGTGTCTAACTTCTCTATTTTTCTTTTTAAATCAAGGAGTTAACTCTCATATGGCGGACCCGAAAGGATTTAAATATTTCAATTAAATCAATAGGTTATTGTGTCTAACGTATATTTTATGAACCACCAATATCAATAAGTTTTAACGGTAATTGTCTAACAGAATGAGCTTAATTTCCTCCTAATCCTCAGCATTACACCAGAGGGAAAAACCGCTTAATCCGCTCCATCTGGCGTTCAGAAAGCAAAAATACATCATTCACAGGCTCACCTTCCGTCGGTAGGCCTGTGAATCACAATCTCTCGCTTACTTCAAGAAATTAACAGGTCCTGAATCTAATAGCTTTTCAATTCTCCCGGGTCAGGCTTGAATAGAAGATTGTTCAGGTAATCTATCTTCTAAAATATATGGACCTCCTGCATGGATATCTATTGCCATCAAAGCAATACTACCCATCGGACGTTGCCCCAGCTTCAGAAGGGCATTACCCTTTGTCCAGCGTGCTGTCTCGCCTTCTATATTATTCCACCCTGATAGTTCAGGATCCTGCAGGTGCTCTGTCAGTGTAATAGTTGCATTTCCTTCACAGAGCGTCACGTTGCCTGCCAGAACACCAAGATTCCGGCGGTCATCAACAAACGGACCAATGACATCACAGGGGCGACTGGCATTAGAAACAAGTCGAACTCTCTCAATACCAGCAGGTATCATAAACATTACCCGGCCATCGCTCTCGCGGATCCGGCGTATTTTCGCACCTGTTTCAGTAACAAGGTGAAAATTCGTATCGTTTGTTAAAATGCTTTCCGGTGTCTGTAAAACGAACCCATGTTGCTCTGCCCGCAAGGATATTGCATGAAAAACAGGCTCAACAAATTCTCTCGTTACATTAAGCGGAGCCGCAGCATCGGCCCAGGTTATTTTACGCGGAATGTTTAGCGAAACAATTTTTCCTGCCTGACGAAACCCACTGTAATTTTCTGTATTCAGGAAGGATTCAGATAAAGCACCATTAGCTGTTAGAATGGCATGTTTTTCTGTTTCAATATGATAAACCGGAAACTGAGTAAACGAACGATCATAAATAACAGAACGACCATTTACTAACATACGAACCGGTATAAACTGACCATTAATCAGCATACAATGCTCAGAGGTTACAAGCAGATCCTGCGCTGGAATGCCATTATCAAATGCATTCTTAAAAATACGTACCGGTGCACCGGCTTCATCTCCGGCAGCAGCGCCTGTAACATTTACAGGACTGGAGCCAGCCCAGACGATCTTCATCGGAACACTGGCACCTGTGGTGATGTCATGCGTCAGAACAAGATCACCAACTTCAAGTTTTTCGACAGCGACTTCACCTTCTGGTGTAAGAATCATAGTGCCAGGAAGATAACATGATGTCAGACCAGAATACGTAATGACTCCGTTATCACTATCAGAGAACTCACCTGTGTAATTTTCACCTACGTCATATTTGTAGGTTTTTCCAGATGTAGTTGTGAGTGTTAGAATTCCACTATCTTTATCATAAGTGACAGTTCCTGATATACCAACATTTATACTGTCTTCATTGCTGAATCCACGAATTTTACCTGTGAATGTTCCTGGCAACGAACTAATATTTAAGGTGTTTTCACCGCCCTCAAAATTAAATGTCTGACCTAAAGCTGTTCCATTTTGGGCAAATAAAGTAACAGTAGCACCATTGGAAAGATTAATATTTCCATCTCCGCTTATATCTTTATTAATTGTTAATGTCGTACCAACAGCATCTATTGATCCTGTATTAGTTATTGTTCCAGTGGTATTAATGGCAATATTACCACTACTGGAATCTGCGGAAGTTAAAGATAGAGTCCCTGAATTGTTAAGTCCTCCTGTTCCTAAAGACCAGATTGACGTCGAACCTGCGGGGTAGGATAAGCTCAGTGCACCACTATTTGTAACGCCGCCGCCAAAGTTAAAATTAATAGTCGAGCCTGATGAAGCTCCTGAATTATCAATAGTAAACGTACCTGAATTATTTAGTGTGGAAGAAGATCCATTCCCCCACGTAGATGTCATGCCAGAACCACTTGTCTCAACAATTTTAATTGTTCCCAAGTTAGTCATAGATGAGACGTTTGAGGCAGTTACAGTGCCTCCTCCAGCTGAGGTTACATCTATGGTACCATTTGTGCCGTTTATAATATTTCCATATAAAAAAGATATGGTCGGGCCAGACGTTGTATCTGCCTGATTGTATATTATTTTTCCATCATTACTAAGTGAATTGCTTGAACTTGAACCAAGATAAAACGAATTACCACCACCAGAAGATGATGGCGTATAATTTACAGTTCCAGAGTTATCGAGGTTTCCATTTATAGTAACGGTTGTTGATGCTTTTGGTGTAAATATAAGACTACCATCGCTTGAATTTGTTAATGTATCTGACGATGAATTCAATGTAACAGGATTTGTATAATCTTGTTCTGTAGAGTTTGTTCCGCCACTTCCAAAAAGATCACTACTCATAGTTACTACCCTTTCAATTTTTAATTTCTATAGGTTTTATTTTCTTCATTGAATTTTCTTTTTTAATTGAAAAGAAAAATATCAAACCTATTAAATTTTATTTATAATTACTATGATGGTTTAATTTTGTCAAACGATAAATAAAAGGTTATTTTTTATCAAAAAAATCAATATTTTGAGCCAGAAAGATTCATCATCAATCCAACCCATCAAATCCCGGGACCAAACAACTAGGCTCAGGACCTGTTAATTTATTGAACTGAGCGAGAGAGTGTGATTCAACAGGCTTACCGATGGAGGATGAGCCTGTGAGTGATGTATTTTTACTGTCTGAGAGCCAGATGAAGCG
>NZ_JOMN01000052.1:0-8202 GCF_002153485.1 Acetobacter sp. DmW_043
GATCTGGGGATTGGCAAATCAACGCTGAGCCACTGGATTTCGCAGTATCGGTCGACTGATCTGACGGCGCCTGAAGCGCAGACGGACCTCGTCCGCGGATGACCATGGAACTCAGGGAAGCAGGGCTTGATGTTGGTGAACGCCGTGTGGGGCGACTGATGAAAGCCAACGGTATTCGTCCCGTACGGACGCGTCGGCACAAAGTCACGACCGATAGTCGGCATTCTCCTGGTTTTGCCGACAATATTCTGGACGGCGATTTCCTGGCCGATGCCCCTAATCGGAAATGGGCAGGCGATATCAGTTATATCTGGACCAGCGAAGGCTGGCTCTACCTTGCCGTCGTCATTGACCTGTTCAGCCGCCGCGTTATCGGTTGGGCCGCCAGTAACCGGATGAAAAAGGACCTCGCTATCAGAGCACCCGATATGGCGGTGCGTCTACGCAATCCACCACCTGGCTGTATTTTCCATTCTGATCGCGGCAGCCAATATTGCTCCCATGATTTTCAGAAGAAGCTGACGGAATACAAGATGACACCGTCCATGTCCGGCAAGAGAAACTGCTATGACAACGCCGTGGTCGAGACCTTTTTCAAGAGCCTGAAGGCCGAAATGCTTTGGAGACAAAGTTGGCCAACACGGCGTCAGGCAACCGCCGCCATCTTTCAATACATCAACGGTTTCTACAATTCGCGACGGCGCCATTCATATCTCGGCAGCATCAGCCCTCTCGCTTTCGAGGTCAAAGCCGCGTAAAGGAAATCACATACCGGCACAAAACCGTTACAAGTCCAGTATGATAGTTCTCCATACTGAGCCGCTCCCGGATTGGCAGAGACGTCCGCTTCCAAGCGCTTCTCTCAGATTAGCGGACCTTCTGTTTCCCCCCATGGCTGACATGGTTATAGTTCTCCTTTTCCTGCCCAAATGGGCGCAAACTGCTCTGCCTGACGCAGGATGTGTTTGACTGCTTCCGCCTCCATATCGGGCGGGTAGCCATAGTGACGGAGCAGGCGTTTGACGGACGTGCGCATTCTGGCGCGGGCCTGCGCCATGACCGTCCAGTCCACTGTGGCGTTCTCCCGAATGGTCTTTATTAGTGCTGTGGCGATAACCCGTAATTTGGGGTCGCCCATGGCGTCCTTCGCACTCTGGTTCTGGGCCAGTGCGTCATAGAAGGCGATTTCTTCCTGTGTTAGCCCCAGTTCCTCGCCCCGGTCACGGGCGGAGGCCATGTCTCGGGCCATCCGGATGAGTTCATCCAGAATTTGAGCGGATGTCAGGGCGTTGGCATGGTAGCGGGCAACGGCCTGTTCCAGCCGTTGTGAGAAGGCTTCGGCTTCCGTGATGTTGGAGCGTGTCCGGCTGCGTATCTGGCCTTCCAGCAGTTTTTTGAGCGCCTCAATAGCCAGATTGCGCTGGGGCATTTCCCGCACTTCCTGCAAGAAGGCGTCCGAGAGGATGGAAATATCAGGCTTTCCAATGCCAGCGGCTTCCATAATGTCGATGATATCGGTTGAAATGACTGCCTTGCTGACCAGTTGCCTGATGGCCAGTTCGCGTTCCTGCGCGCTCCGCCCATCGCTGCCGGTGCTTACACTCTTGACCAGAGCCGCTCTGACAGCCTCAAAGAACCCGATTTCATCGCGCAGTCTGGCGGCTTCATCACTGGCGGAAGCCAGCGCAAAGGCGACCGAAAGCGCTTTGACGGCATCTGGATAGCGCTTCTGGGCGGCCTTGCGCTCTTCATCGTTTTTGGCAGATGCCATGGCCCGTTGCTGCTGGCCCAGAATATGATCAAGCGCTCCGGCCATGATGGACAGCTTGGCTTTCGGTGTCGCACCGTCCTGCAAGGCGGGGCGGTAATCAAAGCCGCCTGCCTGACCGGGGTTGAACATGGCCTGCACAACTTCGTAGCGTTCGAGCAAGGCCCGGATGGCCTCGCCCTCGTCAATGCCGACCTGTTCGCGGTCTCCGGCGGAGTATTCGCCCAGAGCCGCCTTCAGGTTCTGGGCAAGACCGATATAGTCCACCACCAGACCGCCGGGTTTGCCTTTGAACACGCGGTTGACGCGGGCAATAGCCTGCATCAGCCCATGCCCGCGCATGGGCTTGTCCACATACATGGTGTGCATGGAAGGTACGTCAAAACCCGTCAGCCACATGTCGCGCACAATGACCAGCCGGAGCGGGTCATTATTGTCCTTCATGCGCTTTGCCAGCAGTTCACGCCGGGCCTTGGATTTCTTGCCAATATGGGGCTGGAACCCGGCAGGGTCGGATGAACTGCCGGTCATCACCACCTTGATGGCCCCTTCATTGTCATCATCACTATGCCATGCGGGGCGCAGGCGGATGATCTCGTTATAGAGCGCCACACAGATGGCCCGGCTCATGCCCACAATCATGCCTTTGCCTTCAAGGGCAGTCAGGCGGTTTTCAAAATGATTCACAAGGTCTTCGGCTATCCGGCGCAGGCGGGGTTCCGAGCCGACCAAAGCTTCTACGCGAGAGTATTTCTGGCTGAGTTTATGTTCCTCGTTTTCAGAAAGCCCTTCGACAATGTCAGCCAGTTCGTTGTCCAGCTCTTCCTTGAGGTCTTCATCCAGTTCGATACGCACAAGGCGGCTTTCATAATAGATTGGCACGGTTGCGCCATCCTCGACAGCCTGCGCGATATCGTAAATGTCGATGTAATCGCCAAAAATGCCGCGTGTGTTCACATCGGCATTTTCAATGGGCGTGCCGGTAAAGCCGATAAAGGAAGCATTAGGCAGGGCATCGCGCAGATATTTGGCAAACCCGTACGTCATTTTGCCGGTCCTGGGGTTGAACTTGGCTTCCAGCCCATACTGGCTGCGGTGCGCCTCATCCGCCATGACCACTACATTGCGACGGTCGGTCAGCATAGGCAGGCTGGTTTCCCCGTCTTCAGGCTGGAACTTCTGCAAGGTGGTGAAGATGACACCGCCCGAGGTACGCCGGAGGAGCTTCTGCAAGTCCTCCCGACTGTCTGCCTGTTCCGGTGTCTGGCGTAACAGAGCCTGTGCGCCGGAGAAGGTGGCGAAGAGCTGGTCGTCCAGATCATTGCGGTCTGTCAGCACAATGATGGTGGGGTTTTCCATCTCAGGATGGCGGGCGATCACGCCTGCATAGAAGGTCATGAGCAGGCTCTTGCCTGACCCCTGCGTGTGCCAGACGACACCGACCTTGCGGTCTCCATCCGGGGCGGAGGCCCGCACAGTCTGTGCCACGGCTTTCTGGCAGGCATGGAACTGGTGATAGCCCGCCAGAATTTTGATGGGGCTACCGTTCTTCTCACCAAACAGCACAAAATCACGGATCAGCCCCAGAAACCAGTGTGGGGTGAACACGCCCCGTAGCACGGTCTCCATTTCTTCATGGTTTTTGGCAATCAGGTCTTCGCCGTTTATCGTGCGCCATGGCATGAAGCGGTCACGGTCGGCTGTGAGCGAGCCAACGCGAGCCTGTGTACCATCCGAGATCATCAGCGCTTCATTGAAGCGGAACAGCGAGGGAATAAGGCTGCGATAGGTCTGAAACTGGTTCCATGCTGAATCCAGCGTGGCGTTCTCGGAACTCGGGCTTTTGAGTTCAATCACCCCAAGCGGCATACCGTTGATGAACAGAACAAGGTCTGGCCTGCGGTTGGCCTCGTCCTTTTCAATGACAAACTGGCGCACGACCAGAAAGTCATTGATTTTCGGGTTCTCAAAATCCAGCAGGCGTACCCGGTCGCCAGACTGGGTGCCATCCTCGCGCACCATATCCACCGGCACGCCATTGACCAGATAGTCATGCAGGCGGCGGTTTTCGTCCACATGGTCGGGTGTGTCTTCGCGGATCAGGGCCAGAAGGGCTTCATCGCGTGAGGCCTGGGGAAGGTGCGGGTTCAGACGGTCTATGGCCACCTGCAGGCGTTTTTCCAGAATGACATCCGATAACGAGGCGCGTTCAGGTTTTTTGCCACCGGGGGCAATATCTGGCCCCCAGACAATGGTGTAGCCACATTCGCGCAGAATATCGCAGGCCCAGTCTTCGATCTCGTTTTCGGACAGAAAGCTCATGCTGCGTCTTCCACCATCTTTTCGGCATCCCGGATGCTGATTTCGCCGGACATGAGTTTGGGAAGAAGGAGGTCTCGGAGTTGGGAAAGGGTGCCGGTTTCTTTTTCTAATTGTTGTTGGATCTTAAACCATACAGAAACTTGTGCATGGAAAATCGTTATTATTTCTTCTGCTGGAAGAATGCATTCTTGTGATGAAAGGCTACTTTGGGTTAAAAGCGGCTGAGTTGAGCCGCTATTCAAAATTTGAAAATTTATTGAAGAAACAATGAAGTATATGTATTCAAAATAAGAATCTATTCTGGGAAATAAACATAATGCGTTATCAGAGACCCAGCATTTTTCATTGACACGGAACACTGTTCCTAATGTGCCTACACGGCCTGTAATTAAAAATGGCTGATCAAATAAGACATCCTTGGTAAACCAAGAAATCCCGTTCCCACCATAAACTGGTATTGGATTTTCCTCACTTGATAACGTCTCTTTGTTTGGTGGTCTTTTTCCGCTTGTGATTCTGCATAGAGAATCAATGAAAGCTATACGCCACCCCTCAGGCTTCCCCTCATTATCCAGCCTCTCGGGAAAGAGTTCCCACAGTTCTGGGGCGAGGTAAGGGGCTTCTCCGGCCCTTTTTGCCCGTGTCGGGCCAAAATCGACAAACCAGTCCCGAAACAACGCCCGCGCCATGGCTTCCAGCGTTTCGTTCGTCCGGCGGTTGAGGTCTATTTTATTGTCGATGGAAGCAAGAAGTTGACCAATTTTTTCTTGCTCCTTTCTTGGAGCAATAGGAATTTTGAAATGATGGCAATCTTCTACTCTTATATGGCTTACTACTGATCCAGAACCATCGTGAGATAAAAATTGCTGCTTCATGAAAGATGAGCAAAAAGAATAATATAAAAAAAGCGGGTCTATTTTCGCGTTATCTGCACGGTACTGCATGATTCGTTGGCCTAAGAAGTAGTGTTCTCCTGTATTCGCGATACGGCAAACCTCTCCTATAGGAGCTTCTCGGGTAAGTAATACATCACCGTGTTCTACGCGTGCTCTACGCGTCCATTTATGATATATATCTTCATTAACATATCGAGCATCTTTGAATTTTAGCTTGTCATTTCGAATATCGGTTGTGCGGATCATTCTATAAGGTGTAATTTTATTTTCTATTGGTGCTGTTCTATTCACGCAATCAACAATTAAATTGCAGACCGTGTTTATCGATACGATAGGCCAGTTCTTTTGCTTCATACGAAAAAATCTTTATTATAAAAAGAAAGATAATGTTTTCCAATGATATGTTTAAAATCTGAATTGGCCAAGGCCCAATCCAGCACATCCACTTTCCACGGCAGTTCTGACTCTGAGAAGGCTTCCTCCAGCCGTGCCCGCGTTTCCAGGGGTAAAGGTTCATCACCCATAATCGCCAGATCGAGATCAGAAAATGGTTTGGCCTTACCTGTTACGCGCGAGCCAAAAACCTGCACTTCACGGTCAGGTACAATCTCGTTGAGTATCCGCAGCACAATGGCCCGCTCTTCGGGCGTGATGTCGATCTGCCCTGTCACGCCGTGCGCTCTTTCAATGTGGCCAGCAGAAACTCTGCTTCCGCAATAAAGTCTGGAATGGTGGCGACAACCTGTCTGGCAGTGGCCTCATTGTAGGTGTGGCTGGTCAGGTTACGCATTTTACGAAACACGCTCCACTGGGGCCATGCGCTTTTGAGCAATCCGGCCTCGCTGGCGGAGCGTATCATGTCCGGAAAGCCCATGCGGTCATATTCCTCGGGAGAGGCAGAATTGGCTTCCAGAAAGCGCTTCAGGGTCTTGTGGCTGAGTTCATAGGTAAATTCGAAGCGCTGGATCAGGCCATCCCGCAACTGTTCATCGTCTGGCTGGGCAAGGTGGCGCGCCCAGCCTTCCTTCAAGCGGTCGAGGGCGCGTTCCAGTGGGGTGAGATACAGCATCACGCGCTTTCCTTCTGCACGATCAGCTTCAGGGAGGCGGTAATTTTCGCGTTCAGTTCTTCACCCTGCGCAAACTGTTCTTTCAGGGTCTTCTCAAGGGCTGCAAAGCGTTCGGCAAATGGCACGCTGTCTTCTTCGGCTTCCTCTGCCCCCACGTAGCGGCCTGGTGTCAGCACAAAGCCGCGCTGTTCCACTTCGTCCAGTGTGGCGGATTTGCAGAAGCCCGGACTATCCTCATATGTGCCTGCGTCCTTTTCGCCACGCCATGCATGGTAGGTGTCGGCAATGCGGGCTACGTCCTCGTCCGTTAGTTCCCGGCGAGTGCGGTCAACAAGCCTGCCCAGCTTGCGGGCGTCAATAAACAGGATTTCCCCGCGCCGGTCCCGCCAGCCTTTTTGCTTCTTGGTGCGGGTCAGAAACCACAGGCAGGCAGGAATCTGGGTGGAATAGAAAAGCTGACCGGGCAGGGCCACCATGCAATCCACCACATCGGCTTCCACCATCCGACGGCGGATTTCGCCCTCGCTGTTCTGGTTGGAGGACATGGAGCCATTGGCCAGAACCACACCAGCGGTGCCATCGGGGGCCAGATGCCACAGGATATGCTGGAGCCACGCATAGTTGGCATTGCCCGCAGGCGGTTTGCCATACTGCCAGCGGGGGTCTTCCTCCAGTGACGCATTCCACCAGTCCGACACGTTAAAGGGCGGATTAGCCAGAATATAGTCAAAGCGCAGGTCTTTCAGTTCATCGCGCAGAAAGCTGCCTTCATTATTCCAGCGAATATCCGCACCAATACCGCGCACGGCAAGGTTCATGCGTGCCAGACGCCATGTGGTGTGGTTGCTCTCCTGCCCGTAAATGGCAATGTCACCCAGCTTGCCGCCATGGGTTTCCACAAAGCGTTCGGACTGCACGAACATACCACCAGAACCACAGCACGGGTCATACACCCGGCCCTTATAGGGTTCGAGCATGGAAACCAGCGTACGCACTACGCTGGAAGGGGTGTAGAACTCGCCACCGCGCTTGCCTTCTGCTCCGGCAAACCCGCCAAGGAAGTATTCGTACACCCGGCCCAGCACGTCCCGCGCCTTGTCGTCCGTATCGCCCATGCCGATGTCAGAGATCAGGTCAATCAGTTCCCCGAGCATCACGCTATCAAGGGCAGGCCGTCCGTAATCCTTGGGAAGAACGCCCTTGAGTTGTTCCGGATTGGCTTTTTCAATGGCCAGCATGGCCTCGTCAATCATCTTGCCGATGCCGGAGGAACGGGCATTGTCTCTCAGGTGAGACCAGCGGGCAGTCTCGGGCACCCAGAAGATGTTTTCAGCCAGATATTCGTCGGGGTCTTCCGCCGCTGCCGGGTCTTCCAGCATTAGTTCAGCATGACGGGCTTCAAAGGCGGTGGAGATGTAGCGCAGAAAGATCAGGCCAAGGGCCACATGTTTGTAATCTGAGGGTTCAAGGTTCTTGCGCAGCTTGTCTGCTGCCAGAAACATCTGTTGTTCAAAACCCAGTGTCGCGCTTGCTGCTTTAGTCTTGCTCGCTTTCCCGGGAGCAGAGGCAGCATTAGTATTTTTAGGAGGACGACCGCGGGGCATGAGGAGAAGCCTTATCTGACAAAACTAACAATGCCGATATAGTGAACTATTCTGTATGCCTGGTCGAGTAAGATTAAGGACAAAAGACGGTTGCCTGCTATGACATTGAGGGTGGTTTCCATTGTTTGGGCTTATCTTTGCGCGTCATTTCCTGTTTTGGTTCCGGCTTCAGCTCCGGAGGGCGGAATATCTCAGCGGGGAGCAGATGAGAGAGCTGCTGAACCAGTTCTCTGTGCTCAGGCGTATCTGGTCTGGTTTTGAGTAACGTACGAAGCTGCGCGATCTCGCGACCAGCCAGTTCCTTCTCAGGCTGATGGGCCTTGTCCCATTTCCTGATCCTCTCATCGCGAGCGCGGAGCATCCGGTCAAAGCGCTGGTTGAGCCAGTGTGAGAGCTTTGCAGGCTGAGCCATGGCCGTAGACTCTCCCTCATGCTCCTTTCTGAACTGTTCCAGGGCGGGCTTGTCCTGTGGTGTCAGGATCGTCCTGAGAGGCTCAGGCGGAGTGGCACGCAACCCGGTGATATGCAGCAGGGCCTGCACCA
>NZ_JOMN01000053.1:0-326 GCF_002153485.1 Acetobacter sp. DmW_043
CGGGACTGACCAATAATATGAGCAAGCTCCTGACGCTCTCTCTGAACCTCAGCTATCGCTTTCTCAAAGGCTGCCTGCATCTCCTGACTGACAGCAAGCCCGGCCTCCCGTATCCCCTTCCCATAGGCCTGCGGCGTCATTTTCAGTGTCGGACTGGCCTCAATCGCCTCCATATGCGTACCGACCGTATTCATGGCCTTCACAACACGGGCCAGATCCTCCGTGTAATCCGGCGGCCGGTTCTCCCGCCATGCCTGCGGCAACGCTTCCACACTGCGCCGGAGCACCGATATTTCAGCACGCAGATCATCAAACGCGCGCTGCGC
>NZ_JOMN01000054.1:0-961 GCF_002153485.1 Acetobacter sp. DmW_043
GCTTCCACACTGCGCCGGAGCACCGATATTTCAGCACGCAGATCATCAAACGCGCGCTGCGCCGAACCTTCCTCTGACATCAGACGCCTTCTTTTTTCTGCATACTCTTAACCACGCCAAAATCAGACAACCCGCTCAAGCCCCAGATGTGCCACAAACGGATCAAAGTCCCGATCACTGTAAAGGAGCCTATACCCGCTTACGATACACCGTGTGGCAATCAGGGTATCAATGGTCTTGCGGATGGTAATGCCTCTGCTGCGCAGGTCACGGAAATACCGTGCTGCCTCGATCATGACATCACGTCCTCCGATCTCAACCAGATCCAGAGCGCCAAGCAGTCTCCGCGCCTTGTTGAAATCCCGCTCGCTGGAAAAACCCTGAAGAACTTCCGTCATCATCAGATCCCCGATAGCGACAGGTTCTTCTCCCAGAAGACGATCCAGAACCTCAGCCTGTGGCGTAACCGTACCCCGGAAAAAATCGATCCAGACCGATGAATCGACCAGAATCATGCGTCGGAACGCATAGCATCGAGGTCACCCTTCCAGTCGAACTTTCCCCGCAAAGTGCGGAGTTCCCGTTGCTGCTTCAGCCTGATCAGCATCCGCAACCCGAGTTCAACCGCTTCCTTCTTGGTTTTAACGCCTGATGCCCTCAGGGCATCTGTCATAAGGGTATCATCAATAATGATGTTGGTTCGCATAATGTGTATCTCCTGAGTAAATAATACACATAAATACTACCCGCCTCAAGAAGATTACATCCCCATATCCCATCCCCGATCCCGCGACCTGGAGCGCGAGAGAGAATGCTCGCGCTGAGGCGCATGTAAAGCGTGATCGAGCGCAGATCCCTTTCTGATCCCCAGTTCACGGCTTTTCTCCCGCAGGACGGACGCAAGCTGTGTATCCCGCTTCAGATCCTTCAGTGCCACACCCTGCTGCGCGTGGCTCAGACC
>NZ_JOMN01000055.1:0-24818 GCF_002153485.1 Acetobacter sp. DmW_043
GGCATAACCCTGATAATATTGTTCATTTTATACTCAGAAATACAGACTTTAAAGAACCAGACAGGCATATGTCTATTCCTGCTGCTCTGTTTATGGATGGCATTATGCCGCAAGAAGGCGGCGTGGATGACAGTATCCTTCTCGAAGTGCACTGGCCTGACTTCTCTGGTCATGTTGCTGACCTGGCAAAAAATGCCGTCATGATTTTAGTAAACACGAAAAATCCAGATTTTAGTACAGAGCAGGTTATGAAAAACTTTCTGCAGGATGATCTTGCTATACCTGACACTCGGTTTAATCTAATGTCCCCCCAACTTATCCCTGGTCAAGTCATCCCCTCAGATATTATGCAAGTAGCTAATCAATTAGAATTATCTATGGCAAATAATCATACACAAATTTACATTGATAAAGCACCATATCCATCTCGAATAATATCATGCGAAGCCCTCAATAATAAAACAGAATTTTCTTATTGTTCCGATACTTTTTTTATAAAAATTTATGGTTTAAGGTCAGCTATAGTCGCTTTTATGTCGCAGAGTGGCGTAAAATAGAAGAAACTGTAAAAAATAATTTCAATATATACATGAGATAAATATGAACGCACAAAAAGAAAAAATTTTTAATTCCCTTAAATCATATCAAGACTGTAAAAACAGAAACGAATATTACTGATGCCTGCTCAAAGCAGGGGATCCTTATGGCAAACTTGCTCTTGGTGTTGTTGAACAATCTTTTTTTCAGGGCGTGTGGCCCGCCGTTTTGCCGAGTGCATTGCCCGTCAAACAGGAGTCATCATTAATGACAGGTTGTGGTTAAAAATAAGCGAAGAGCTTATGATTGCTGATTTCGGTGTCCGAAAAACCCAGTACCATGCGACGGGAGAGCTATGTTTTCTAAAATGGAATACCATCAGAGATTACCACGCTCTGGTTTTCAAAAAAAACGGAATCCCGGCTAAAGCCTGGACAGCCTATATCCCGCTCAATCTGGTTGGTCATGCTCAGGCCCCCTTGCTCTGGCGAGCCATGCTTGAGAAAGATATTATCTCATCCAGCCTCAGAACGGTTAGGGACGTTCTGACACCACTGAGCCAGAAAGCCGGTGTAACGCAGCAAACGATTCCTTTGCTTTTATTATATCCTGCTCTGACCACACAATGGGTTATCTATAACTGGAACAACTCAGATATAGAGCGGTGCAGGCAAGCACTTGATGCTATGGCCTGCCAGAAAAATCTTTCAGACCGGGAGCAGGATGCCATGCTCTGGCTCGATGCGATCCTGACCAGTGCAGGTCCAATAGCGACGTTCGATACCGTTATCACAACAGCAAATACAAACTGGCGCGGGCTGCAAAACACACTGCGACACCGCCTGCTTGCACAATAAACCAGCCTGAAATAACCAGAGACCTGCTGACAATCCGGCCAAAATCTTTATAACTCCGGTCATACCTCTTATATCATCCTTTTTATGACCGGAGATTATCTGTCATGCGGCTGCTGAAGCCCCTCGTTTTTTCCTTTACTCTTCTGGCCTGCTCAGGCCTGTCAGCACATGCCGCGCCCTCTTCAGATGCGACTGTGCGCTATCCGGCTATTTCTGACCAGCCGGTTGCGACAGCTGTTGAAGTCCCTGGTGGTTCAAGCCTTGTATATCTGAGCAGCACCGGCGCACCGGTACAGGATAAAACCGCCCCGCCCCGCAGCATCGCTGCCTATGGTGACACACAAACTCAGACAACCGGTGCAATCAAACAGCTTGAAGCTATGCTGCAAAAGCTGCATCTGTCTCTTGGCGATGTTGTACGCCTGCAGATTTATGTTGTTGCCAGCCCGACCACTCAGCAGCACGATTTTGACAGTGTTATGACTGCCTACTCACAATTTTTTGGCACAGCAAAGCAGCCCAATCTGCCTGTACAGTCAATTCTTGGCGTGCAGCAGCTGGCAAACCCTGGTCAGCTGGTCGAAATTGAAGCGACTGCCGTACGCCCGACACCTAAAAGCACAGCTGCAAAAACACATTAATTTTTCAGCCCGAAGCATACCCGGAGCCAGCAGGCAAACAGCTTACTGGTCTCCGGGGTCCGGGTCATAAAAAAACTCTTCAGGGCTTTCAGGTATTGGTTTTCTTATAAGATAAAACCCAAAGAACACCAGAAAAGCCCCTGTAAGCACAGGCAGCCAGCGTAGTGCTGTCACCAGGGTAGAATCATAGGCTGAGCCATCAATCACCAGGAACCAGCCGCTGACACATAAAATCGTAAAACCGCCTACAAGGCAGGCGGCTATCCAGTACAGGCGAATGGTGTACTCTCTCATACGAACCCATCCTTCAGTATTATTGACTGAAGGCCCTTGCTAATATGTTCTGATTATCAACAGAAACAGGAAGTGATGAGTTCGTCAATGCCACACCCTTCCAGCCTGCGCCAAGTGCAGTGTACAGGTTAACGGCATCACGCAGGCGCTCAAGTTTAGCAAGTGCCTCCATGTTCTGCGCCTTAAGGGTGGTCCGCTCCGTAGTCAGCACCTCAAGAAAACCAACAAGCCCGGCACCATAAAGTTTACGTGCCCGCTCACTGGCAAGGGAGCTGTCTTCAGCAGCTTTATGCAGCTGCTCAGCATATTCAATATCATCATGCCAGGCAGCCATCGCATCCTCAACCTCTTTAAAAGCATTGAGCACTGACTGGCGATAAGTCAGTCGGGCGGCCTCTGCATTAGCCTGAGCCGCTCTGACCTCGGCCGTCAGTTTACCACCGTGCATAAGCGGCATACTGGCCATAAGCAGAAAGCTCCAGCTCATGCTATTCACCTGGAACAGCTGATACATTGCTGATGCATTAGGGTTAAATGTCAGTGGTATGACAAAATGCGGGTAAAGACTGGCCACGGCAACACCGATCTGGGCTGTCGCAACAGCATATTTCCGCTCAGCCATACGAATATCAGGACGATTAGCCATAACAATGGAGGGCATCGTTGCAGGAAACGCAGGAACAACCGGCAGCGCACGGGGCACTTTCAGCTGGTCCTCAAGCTCACCGGGCATTTTACCCAAAAGCACAGCAATCGCATGCGTTACCTGCGAGACACGGGTTTTCAGCGGTTCACGTGCGGCTATCTGCGCATCAAGCTCAGCCTGTGCCTGTGCTGTCTGCAGCGTATTACCGACACCTTCGAGATAGAGCTTCTCGGCAAGTGACAATGCATCCTGGGCGACACGAATATTTTTGGTCGCAATTCCTATCTGCAGCTGAGTAACACGCAGCAGCATATAGTCTGAGGCCAGCTCTGACAGCAATGCCATAAGCAGGGCACGGCGCCCTTCGATTGTGGCCTCAACCTCACGTTCATGGGCCTCAACATCCCGGCGAATACGACCAAAAACATCAAGCTCCCACGAGGCTGATGCGCCGTAGGTCATGATGGACGCACCCGGACGGTTAGACGGGTTGCCCGGACGAATTGGCCAGTTATCAATGTTGATAGAATACCGCACATCACCTGCACCCATATTCGCATCAACCTGTGGGTACCATTGTGAGGCTGAGCGGTCACGCACTGCGCGCTCTGCCATAATATGCGTTCCCGCAATCTGCAGATCGTAGTTACCGGCTATAGCCTGCTTTACAAGATCCGTCAGAACGGGGTCGTTAAACAACGACCACCACTCTGTCATCTCTTTATTCGTGCGCTCTATCTCAGCCGGGGTCGCCGGGTGCTCCTCCGCCACCTCTTTAAAAGCGGCGGGCACTTTCATACCATCACGCTGGTAGTTTGGCCCGACAGTACATGCTGAAAACAGCAGGGTCGTGGCCATCAGCACACAGGAGAAACTACGCATCTTCATCGCCCTGTTTCCCGCTGTGCTCAGAGGTGGTCCTGCAACCAGGTGGTCAGCCTGCCGCGTGGCCCCCTGGGTTCAGGCCCGACACTGACTGTTGCCGTCATACCCGCAGCCAGCATCACGCTGTCAGGAACATGATCAATATGAATACGCACAGGAATACGCTGTGCCAGACGCACCCAGGTAAATATCGGGTTAACATCCTGCAGGCCCAGCTTATCAGCCACACCATTTGTATCGTTAATACCACGGGCGATACTGACAACATGCCCCTGCAGAATAGGTTTATAACCCATCAGCTTAACGCGGGCCTGGTCACCAACATGAACGCCCCACATCTTTGTTTCTTCAAAATAGCCATAAACCCAGTAAGAATCCGCATCAATAACGGCCATACGAGGCTGACCGGCTGCCACGTAATCACCCACACGCAGGTTAAGGTTGGTTACATAACCATTAACCGGAGAGTAAATCACAGAGCGCTGCAAATTCAGCCGGGCAAGGTCGAGAGCAGCACGGGCCGCATCAACTGCCGCAATCTGTGTCGCAACGTTAGAGTTAAAAACTTCCTGCTCTTCCTGCGAAACAATGCCACCCAGGCCCATACGCCGGCGCGCATCGTTACGTTTCAGCTTTAAGTCTTCAAGGGCGCCATCAAGTCTGGCCTGCGCCTCACGGATAGCAAGACGAAACCGCACCGGGTCAAGCACGATCAGCGGGTCACCCTTATGCACGAACTGGTTATCAACCACCGGCACCTGTACAACCGTGCCGGGAATCTCAGGGGCGATATCAACAACATAGACCCGCACCCGTCCATCTCGCGTCCAGGGCGCAATCATGTAAACTTTCCAGAGTGTTACACCAAGCACGATGGCCATTGCGAGAACAGCCAGGGTCAGGATAACGCGAATCAACGTGCGCAAAAGTGGCATTGCAGGAGCTCAGCACCCTAAAAAAGAGGTCAGACGTAAAGAACCAGTAAACACAGAATACAAACGTAAAGAGAGACTTCGAATAAAGCGACATGCCAGAACCAGTTCTGAAGGCCGGTCCACCACAGGGCAGAACGCACAACCATCGTCAGTGGCAGGGCAGCAAGCGCATAAACAGCCAGCGGCGCTATAAAAACACCAAATAAATTAAATTCTGTCAGCATGCCCCATCTGCCTCACTCATGACACACATCGTCCGCAGCATCGCCTCTGCGGCAGCCCTGACATCCACATGCATGACCTGCCTGAAACAGGGAAAAGCAGTCAGGAAAGAGTAAACTTTTATCAGAAGGAATCTCATATGCCCGTCAGCACCTTTTTCCACCAGTATAAATTCTATACCGGCAAGAAAAACAAGTAAGCCTTACACTGTACTGACAAGCAAAAGAAAATTGCACGCTAAAAGCCCTCCCCTGACAAATGAAGGCACACTGATGCATGCACTGTCAGGTAACCGGACTATAAATTTCAGAAAAAAAGCAGCACCGCCATTGCAAAATTAGCATAGAACCTATGGGCAAAGACGATGCTGCGGAAATAAAGATAAATTAAGTGCTATTTACGCCTTACGACGTCCCACACTTTGCGTGTGCCATGACGGCCCAGTGAGCCTGCAACTGTTGCAGCCACGGCTGCCATCGTCGCAGAATCGCGCATTTGTGTTACTGCCCGGTTACGCGCAATGCGCGCATTGACCTCAGCCGTTGTCAGGTAAGAGCGCCGACCAAGTAACAGGAAGAACAGAGCGACAAGCAAATCGCACCCGAAAACAGCTCCGGCCGATGCGAACGGCCCCCAGTGAAACACACAAAGAAAAAACGCCCACAGGAGCCCATGCCCTGAGATGAGGGCAAAAAAACCAAACAATGCTGCAAGCACGAGAAAGGCAGCCTGACGGCCAAGACGAATGGCCATATGCTGCATAAGATCAGCCTGAGCCTGCAGAGCTGATCTGCCAAATTCAAAAATACGCATGGACCCCAACACTATCCTTCGTTCAGATCACGATAGTCCCTTAGCGCGACAGTCGCCCGAGAATAAAGCCCACAACGCCTGAGATGGCAATTGTCAGCAAAGGCGAACGTCCGCGCGCCGGCACAGAAAAATCGGTCTGGACATGATTGGCTACTTCAGAGGCCTTGGCAACCGCCTGATCTTTCAAAACTTCCGCTTTCACACCTGCATTGCTCAGCGCAGGGATAAGGTGGTGACTGACAAGACGCTCAAGATGCAAACGCACAGCGTCAAATTCATCACGGGCTGAATCTGCAGCATTCTCAGCATTTTCCTGAACCGCAGCTTTTACTTCTTTAATTTTTTCAGCAGACATTTCACTTAATCCCGTTCTGTTTTTATAAGACGACGACACCCTCTCTTTGAAACATACCAACCAGGATACCGTCTCATGCGCAACACGCATGGTGCTTTCTCGATAGCACTCTCAGGCTTCCAAACTCAACACAAAGCAGCGAGTCTGACGCTGAGCGTGCCGCAGGGTACATGCATGGCGCTTTTGGGCATCGGTCAGGAAACCAGCTATTTCGACACGTTAACACAAACGCTTGCAGGGCATATTCCCTCACTGGGGGGCACACTGACTGTCAGCGCTGAGGACGTAACACAGGCGCCCCCGGGCAAGCGGCGCCTTGGCACACTCAGCCACACTACTCCCCTGTTCCCTCACCTGAAAGTGAGGGAAAATATAGCCCTTCCCCTTAAAGCCGACCTCTCTCTCAGCCCGTCAGAAATACAGCACCGGACAACGCAGGCAATCGCCCTGCTTGGCCTCGACGCGGTGCAGGACCAGTCGCCCTCAGCTCTGATGGCTGAGCTGACTTTCAGGGTCTGCCTCGCACGGCTGCTCGTTCTGAACCCCGGGACCATTGTGCTTAACAACCCTTTTATGCACATGGATCAGGCCACAGCTATGCGGCTGCTCAGCCTCCTTGAAAAACTTCAGCGTGCCATCGGACTGAGTATTCTGCTATTGACGCAAAGCCGTACTGAAGCCGTTATGGCAGCTGATACTATTGGAATTATTAAAGATGGCACCTTGCTACAGACCGGCACGGCTGAAACATTGCTGTCGCGCCCGGCGCATGAGAACGTCCTCACAGCACTGGGCGACGCCAATACACTCACAGGGAAAGTGCTGAGCATTGAAGATGATTATGCGATACTGCGCCTGCCATCGGGAGAAACCGTTGAAGCCATGAGCGCACCTGACCTTGCCGCAGATGACCTGGCAACCATCTGCATTCTGCCAGAACGACTATCGGTTATATTTCCGCGTACAGCCGGTGCCCCGGCCGAGGAGCCTGACCTGCTGGTCAGCACCCTGGTGTCGGCACGCCACACAGGCAACGCTATTCATATGCGCTTTCGCCTTCGTGACGGAACAGAAATAACAGTCTGCCGCCCTCCGGTGCATCAGCCGCGGGAGCTACAGGCTGGCCGCGAGGCCTTTCTCGCATGGCAAACTTCCTCTGCCACTGCCTTCCCGATGGACCAGAGGCCTCTCAGCAGCTAAACTACCACCTTCAGGCTACAACCCTTTTTATATCAGGTCACCTTTCTTTTGCCTTGCCCCCCCCTTCATTTCTGCCTTCGCACAGCTATGGCACTCTGCCAGAATGGCACCGCCCTGCTGGCATTACCCCGCAGAAGCGCAATCTTTCTGACAGCCTGGGCTATGCTGCCCGGCACAACAGATGCTCAGGCCCGCACTGCACCAGCTCATACGCAGACTCGCAAAGTGACCCGGCCTGTTCTGCGCGTTCTGACCTTTGACGGCGCCATCAAAGCAGCTCAGGAAAAAGCTCTTTTTGAGCCTTATGCAAAAAAAGAAAACCTGAATATTGTGGCATCGGCATGGAATGGCAGCCTGGAGGAACTGGCAGGACAGGAAAACAAAACACCTGATCGCTGGTCGGCTGTGATGATGGAAACCAGCTCACTGCGCCTCGGCTGTTCTCTTAACCTTCTGGTGCGTGACCCGGCTGATAACTCGAGCAACAGCTGTGGCGAACCCATAACCAGCATTGATTTTGCTATGGCGTGGGAGATGTCTTATTTTGACTCTGCGCCTGACTGGACTGATTTCTGGGATGTTGCCCGTCACCCCGGGCAACGCAGCCTGCGCCGCGACCCGCGTACAACGCTTGAGATCGCGCTGCTGGCCGATGGCGTGCCCCCAGGCGGGCTCTATGCTGTTCTGAGCAGCCGCGCAGGGCTGGAGCGTGCTTTTCGCAAGCTCGACCAGATCCGCCCTTATATCGTCTGGTGGAACACCCCGGCCGAAGCAACAGATATTATGAAAACCAATGGCGCTCTGATGGGCATCGTCCCGGTGGCAAGCATGCTCAGCCTGCCACAGCAGGAACGTCAGCATTTTGGTATTTTCTGGCCTCAGCGCCTGTCTGTCACCTATGCCTGGGGCATACCAGCTACGCTTAAATCTGACACTACGGCACTCAACCTTGTTTCCTGGCTGGAACTGCCTGAGCAGCAAAGTGCATTTACCGCTGCATGGACAGCCGATGCCGGCTCGCTCCCCGATTTACACACGCCAGCGCCGGTGCATGTCAATGACACCTTCTGGACGGAGCATCTGGCGGACATCAGCATACGCTTTGAGCGCTGGGTAAACGGACAGAAACTCTGGGATAACTAAGATAAAATGCCAGCTTCTCTGTTTTTACTGATACACGGGCTCAGCACGGCTCTGACCGGCATGGTGCTGGCAACAGCGGTGGTTTATCTGGCGCTGATCACCGAGCAGGGGCAAAAACTCTTCATTCTGCTGCTTCTGGTCGTGGTCCCCTCGACACTGGCCTCTCTTCTGCTGCCTTTTGCCCTGCCTTATTTACACATCAGGCTACTGGCTCTGTCTGCGCTACAGGGTATCCTGACGGGGCCTCTTATCTGCCTGGCGCCTCTTTTGCGCCTGAAAAGCGTGCCCTCTTCATGGCACACAACGGCACAGGAACTGGGATTAACTAAATCCGGGCGGCTCAGACTTCTGTGGCTGCCCCTGCTCAGCCCGCCTTTACTGCTAAGCCTTATTACAGCAACATTGCTTGGTTTTCTTGGTGCAATGGCTCTTTTAAAAATATCTTCATCATGAAACATCTATTTCTGCAGATACTCTGACATGACTGATTCTCCTCCCCCTTTCTGGGAAAGCAAAACCCTGGCAGAGATGAACTCTGATGAATGGGAATCTCTTTGTGATGGCTGCGGGCGATGCTGCCTGCATAAATTACGTGACGAAGAGACAAATAGTGTATATTATACGTCAGTTGCCTGCCGTCTTCTTGATGTAAAAACCTGTGCCTGCACAGATTATACTAAGAGACACCGCAAGGTACCAGACTGCATCACTCTGACACCAGAGATGATACCTACCCTCGACTGGTTACCTCCTGACTGCGCTTACCGCCGTCTCTCTGAGGGCAGATCTCTGCCCGAGTGGCATCCGTTGCGCAGTGGTAACCGGGATACCGTTATAGAATCTGGTGCGTCTGCTGCCGGGCGCTGCATCAGTGAACGTCGTGCCCGTGATCTTGAAGACTATCTGGTTGAATGGCCATCACAACCAGTAAAAATGCCGCCTGTACTTATTCGACGTCTGAAGTCCTGTTAACTATTATATACTCATATTATTTATTTATGGTCAGACAATATATGCTGACTTAAAAGTAATCATAAAGAAAGAATATAAAGCTGTGCTGCACACTGATGACAATACTGTTGTTTTCGATCAGACAGAGGTGCCTGTAATATGGCGCAGCTCACAACGCACACGGCGTCTTTCAGCCCGTATCGACCCAAGGCAGCGTGCTCTGCTTGTCACTCACCCCCCCTCTTACCCCAGAACAAAAGCTCTTTTATTTCTTAAACAACAAAAAGACTGGATACTTGAGCACTTTGAAAAACTAAGTTATTTTCCGGGCTTATTAACACCAGGGCAGGTTATTACCTTATGTGATATGCCCTATACTATCGTTCACGACCCTGAGGCACAGGGGGGGGCATGGCTTACTGACACCACTCTGGTTGTTACCGGCCGGCCTGAATTTACTGGCAGACGTATTACTGATTTTCTTAAAAATTATGCCCGTAAAGCTCTGACTCTTGAGCTTCAGGCGCTCAGCCACAGCCAGAACATGCAGCCCAGTTGCCTGGATATTCGCGATACAAAAAGCCGCTGGGGAAGCTGTAACAGCCAGGGACGTATCATGCTCTCATGGCGCCTGGTGCTGGCCCCTGCCATAGTACGCCATTATCTGATGGCCCATGAGCTTTCACACCTGAAACACATGAATCACAGCTCTGCATTCTGGCACCTGACGGACACACTAACCCCCCACAGGAAAGAAGCTGAAGCCTGGCTAAAGCACTATGGTGCAGCTCTGATGGCTGCAGGGTAATTTTTCTCTTGCTGTGCGGGCCAAACGTGCTAAAACCCTGACCACAGATTAATGCTACCTCTTAAGAGCGGTTAATGATTCGCTCTTAACTCTATGTGTGAGCTTGGCGGAATGGTAGACGCAGGAGACTTAAAATCTCCAGTCCGTAAGGGCGTGCGGGTTCAAGTCCCGCAGTTCGCACCACAGACACCTGAAACAGCACGATTTTTCGGCTGAGTGAGGGGCAAAGACGATCTTTGCTCCATCATCCTTCCCCACCGAGGGAAGTTTCTATGCTCCGTATCCGAGGCACCACCTATCACTTTCGCCGTATCGTGCCCCCTGCCCTGCGAACAGCCTTAAACCGGCGCGAAATCTGGGTTTCTCTAAAAACTGGTTATCAAAACGAAGCCCGTAAACGCGCGTCTCTCCTTCATGCCAGAACCACAGAACTGTTCATGCAGGCCCATTCTGTGCTGGCTGAACCAGACGCTTTAAACAGGCTTGAGGGACTGCGGGTTGCACTGCGGGACCTGCAGAGTGTCAGTCAGTCGTTTTCTGTGTCGGAAACAGGGTTTGTGCCAGTGTCAGCACCGATGTCAAAACCTCAGCGACAGAACGAACCGGCCAAAGCACCCAAAGCTGCCCTCTTGATGCTCTCCGGTGCCCTGAAACGCTTTGTGCTGGATAATCCCCATGCCAGCGCAGACACGAAAAAGGCGACCCAGCGGGCTGTAGACCTCTTCCTACAAGCCTTTGGAGATGCGCCCGTGCCTATCATCGGGGGCGAAAAGGCAGGAGCCTTCCGTGATCTGCTGTTTTCACTGCCTGCATCATTGGGCAAACGCAAAAGTAGCCTTACCCTTGAAAAAGAAGCACAGAGGACCAGAGAGGAAGGTTTACCAACTTTGAGTGGCAAGAGCGTTAAAAACCACATGATGAGGCTCTCTGCCCTGTGGAACCAGCTCCTCCAGCGCGAACTGGTCACGCGCAACCCATGGACAGGCTGGACTTTCGAGAATGGGCAAAAGACCGTCAGAAGAAGCTGGACGACCAAAGAACTGGCTTTGCTGGCCTCTGCGTCATGGCATGGCACTTCTGTGCCGGAACAAACTTTCCGACTGGTCACCCTTATTGCAGCTTATAGCGGAATGCGATTGGGTGAAATCTGCACCCTGAGGAAAGAAGACCTCCAGAGCGTTGACGGCACCCCCTGCTTCCTTATCCGCCCCCATACCGAAACCGGCTGGGCACCGAAAACAGAAGCAGGCACCCGCATGGTGCCAGTCCATTCAAAACTGATTGAGGCGGGAGTTCTGGCGTTGAAAGAGACCACAAAAGGCCCCTACCTTCTTCCCGGTCTGGAAACCTCAAAACAGGGTGTCCGGGGCGCAGCTCTTGGCAGGGCTTTCTCATTGCTCAAAACCCGTATCGGTCTGCCCGCTGAAATCACGTTTCATTCCTTCCGGCACACAGTCTCGACCCAACTCAGAAATGCCGATGCCAATATCCGGGAGGTCTGGATTGACCACCTGCTGGGTCATGAAGCAACCCATAAGAGTCAAGGGACAACCACCTATCTGACAGGCATTTCAACAGCCAATCTGCAACAAACCATTGAGGCCATAAGCTACCCCGAAACAGCCTTTGCAAACGTGACGATTTAAAAGGGAGCCAGCAGTGCTCAATGGCTACCCAAAGGGGCGCATCGAGCAGCTGGCAAGGGGGAGTAACCTCCCCCATTGACCCCCTGAAAGGGATTTTTTTATCGTATGATAGGATCCAAAACAGATCCACTAATAGAACCATGAAGTATGGAATAAAAACCGATGGCGTGAATAATGACCGTAAGTCGTATTTTTTCAATCTTATTGAGTTCTTTTTTTACGAGACCAGCACCTCCAACGACATCGGCCTTCAACCTATCCGGAGAGTTGTATGAATAACCGACAAGAACAGATTGACGCCCTAAAAGACGCCATGCAGAGCGCTCAGGAAGCAATGGCTTCCGCCACTGAGGAACTTGCAAGACTCGAGGATATTTTCCCGGAACCTGCGCCAAAAATTATACAAAAAATGAAAGAGCGTATCAGTAACATCATTCAAAATTGGACCGATGCCCGTAACTTTGCCGACACCCAATTGCAACAACTCTGATCCAATTTTCGAATAGGCATAGATTGATTTGAGCCATCTGGAGGGTTCGAAAAACCCTCTGGTTTTGAGGTTTCCTCTGTGATTCCATTACTCCTGCATTGATTGGGGATGATGGAAGATGAAGCAGCCGGGTTTCTTTGATGTTGAAGAGCGGCTTGCCCGGTTGAGTGAGCTTGGTGATCAGCTCGAAGCATTTTTCCGGACTGTGGATTTTGAAGCGTTCCGTCCTGATCTGGAAAAGGCCCTGGCGTATTCCGTGAGCGCCTGACCCAGGCGGGAGCGATCGAGGGTCTGTTCAACCGCTTTGACGCGACCTTGCGGAACGCTGGTTATCTACCGATGTCAGGCCAGATCCTGGATGCCACGCTCGTAGCGGCTCCGAAACAGCGCAATACAAACGCAGAGAAAGCGGATCTGCGAGCAGGGCGGATTCCTGAAGACTGGCAGGACAAGCCATCCAAACTGTCGCACAAGGACAGGCATGCACGATGGACGCTGAAGTTTACGAAGGCAAAGCGGCAGGACGATGGAACCATGCCATCCAGCGATCTCGCCATCCCGTTCTTTGGCTATAAATCGCATGTTTCCATCGATCGGAAATACCGGTTCATCCGGAAATGGAAAACAACGCATGCCGCCGCCAATGATGGCGCGCGATTGAGAGAGGGACTGCTGGATAAAACCAATACGGCCTCAAGCGTCTGGGCTGATACAGCGTATCGCTCAAAAGCCAATGAAGACTTCATGGAACAACAGGGCTTTGTCTCGAAGGCTCACAGGAAGAAGCCGCATCTCAAGCCCATGCCCCGCCATATTCAGCGGTCCAATGCAGGGAAAGTCCGTGATCCGGTCACGTGTCGAGCATATCTTTTCTGACCAGAAGTCTCAGACCGGGCTGTTCATCCGAACTGTCGGTATCACCCAGGCCACCATGAGGATCGGACTGGCCAATATCGTCTACAACATGCGCCGCTTCCTCTTCCTGCAGCGGATCAGCACGAAGGCATAGCAATTCAGCGGGGAACAGCACTCGATCTGCTCAAGGCGCAGATCAAAAGCTGTCCCGAAAACCGTCAATCAAAGCGGCAAAAGCCTGAAATCACCAGCCAAGCACATCAACTAACGGTTCTTCGATCCCTCCACCTCTCCGGGCGGCGTCAGCCTGCTGACGCAAACCCTTGTCGGCGCGAGGGTGAAGCCCTTAGTTCATGAACATAAACTCAGAAAGGAGGATTTAAAGGCCGATTTTTCGTGCGGCCCATTCTGCTCCTGCGCGCTCCAACATTTCCCTCCAGCTTGGGAAGGATGTATTGCTTTTTATAAATGTATCCCATGCCTCGTCCGGGATAGCTTCGAAGTCTTCTTTGGACTCGATTTTAAATCCGCTGGCATCAAACATCTCATTTGCCGAATTAAATCGGCTATATGATCTGATAAAATCAGACGTGAGCAAATCTGTCACCGGTAACGTTTGAGTGCCATCCAATTCCCGAGCACGCTGAGAGATGTTGCGTAATTTCTGCTGAAACTCATTGAGCCCCTGTATATTTAGCATAGGTAAAATTCCTTATTTCGGCTTCTTTTTGCGAGGAATTATCGAAAGTACTTCCATAGCTTCTTTTCGCACTTTGGGATTGTTGCTGTGAGCATCGCGTCCTGCTCTGCTAGCTTTGGAATTACTGGGCTTCCGTACTGTCTTGGCCATATTACTTCTCTTTCCTGATCGGATTTTATGGGCATTCGGGGAGCGATAACAAATTATCAGTCCATTTTCCGTCAGCATAAGTCCGTACATATTTTCCGTTTGGGCCGTTGACTACGCCAATGTTTGCTCTTGTTTGATCCACATAGGTATAAAAACTGTTGGTTTTGCTCTCTATTGATTGAACGACTTGGCTTGTCGTCCATTTCCATCCTTGCCCCCCCAAGTGAGTGATCCCTGTGTGAGTATCCGTACGGGGCTGCTTAGAAACACACAGTACTCTTACATCAGCCATCAGGCTTTTCCCTCGAGTTAAGTGAACCGTAATCGATTCGTTTCCTTGAAGCCAAGGAAGCATATCGCGCAACGCACCGTCAATCATGCAATCAATGTTTGTATTAATGTCATTATTGTGGAACTTGTGATGTTTGTGAAATTGACATTGCGGCTCCAATCATGCACATGAATTGCAAAATGAGGAGCGCTATGAACTCGGAATGGGTGTATAAAGAACTCGGGCAAAAAATTCGGGAAAGACGTGATGACCTAGGATTGACGCAGTTGGAACTGGCGCAAAAAATTGGGCTTGCGCGTGGGTCAGTGGCCAATATCGAAGCGGGTAGACAATCAGTGCTGTTGCACCAATTTTTGACACTGTGTTCAGTGTTAGATCTTGATCCGTGTTTGGTTCTCCCGTCGCCGAATATTGAATCCGAGGAGCAGATAGAAATGCCAGAAAATGTTAGGAATGCTGTGCAGAAGCTGAAAAAGATCTCAGGTAAAATAGGTTCTGAAAAGTCGTGACGCCAAGTCGGCCTCGTTTCGGACGTATAGAAGCTTTGGTAGCGGGTTTGTTGCAAAAGGCTGAAGTTGTATCTGCTCCAGTTCCAGTAGAAAAGTTGATAAATTCTTGTGGAATTACAGTAAATGTTCTTGACCTTAAGGACATATCTGGATTGGTGGTGCGCGATCATGGTAATATTGTGATTGGAATTAATAAATCTGACGGCCCGCAACGTCGAAGGTTTACGATGGCTCATGAATTGGGTCATGCCCTTCTCCATGACGGCAAGGAAGTACATTACGATCAGAATTTCAAGGTGGACTTCCGTTCACATACGTCAACGTTAGGCACGGATATTGAGGAAATTGAGGCAAATTTTTTTGCCGCATCAATTTTGATGCCATGGCAGTTCCTAAGATCTGATCCGTTGCTTTCGGAGCTTGACGTGGAAGACCCGGCGTCGGTTAAAGTTCTTGCTGCACGTTATAAAGTAAGCCAGCATGCTATGAGCATTCGTTTGGGTAACTTGGCGGCGCGAGGACGTTTGTAAGAGCCTGACCGAAAATGAATTGAGTGATTTCAGTGGTTTGTGATTCCTCCGTCTTTGCGAAGAGAAGGAATGAATTGTGGCTTGGACTGAAATCACCCGTCGTCAATATCGTCGCGATGATCTGGCCTATGCAAGCGATCTACGCGATCGGGAATAAGCGCTTCTGGTCGCGCTGATGCCGCCCAAAAAACGGTATAGCAGTCCCAGAAGAACGGAAATCCGGCGGATTGTTGAGGCGGTGCTGTACATCGTCTCGACGGGATGCCAGTGGTGTGCCCTGCCACATGACTTCCCACCCTATACGACCGTTCAGGGGTATTTCTACACATGGCTGCGGGAGAGGCGCTGGAAAGCCATCAATCATGTTCTTGTGATGCTTTCACGCGAGCAGGAGGGCCGTGAGACCACGCCTTCTGTCGGTATTCTTGACAGCCAGTCCATAAAAACTGCGGAAAATGTCGGCCCCAGAGGTTATGACGCAGGCAAGAAGATCAAGGGCAGAAAACGGCATATCTTCAGGATCGCGACAGAGCCCCTCTGGTCGCAGAAAAAATCAGGCCGCTCTTTCCCTGGCTTCGTCGTCTCATCGCAGACGAAGGATCAGCAGGGGAGAAACTGCGAAAAGTTCTGGCACGAATGAGAGAGTGGGGGCTGGACATTGTAAAGCGCTCAGACCGTGCTCAGGGTTTTGTCCTGCTGCCAAAGCGATGGATCGTGGAACGGACATTTGCATGGCTCGGAAGATGCCGCCGCCTCAATCGAGATGTCGAGGCAACACTCCAAGCCTCACAGGCATGGAGAGGTGGACCCCATTTTTCGGACAGGTGTCTAAGCTATAATCCGACCTGAAAGAGGACGGGTTTTATGGGTAAGGTTACGCGCAAGAGGTATGGGGCGGAGTTCAAATCACGGGTTGCCCTGGAGGCGATCCGTGGGGAGCTGACGCTGGCGGAACTGGCGTCGAAACATGGTGTGCATCAGACGATGATTGCCCAGTGGAAGCGCCAGGCAGTCGAGGGCATGGCGGCAACCTTTTCGGGGAAGGCGGTGTCTGAGCCCCCGGTCAGCCCTGCTGATGTGGAGAAACTACACGCGAAGATAGGCGAGCTTCTCGTGGAACGGGATTTTTTACGCGATGCCTCTGCTCGGTTGGGCGTGATCAGAGGCGGCAGATGATTGACCCGAAGCGAGCACGTCTGCCGATCATCCGGCAATGCACGCTGCTACAACTCAACCGATCGGGCGTGTACTATCGGCCTGTGCCACAGAACGAGGCCAATCTGGCGTTGATGCGGCTGATCGACGCCCAGTTCCTGGAAACGCCGTATTATGGCTCGCGGCAGATGACATGGCATCTGCGCCGTCTGGGACATGAAGTCAGTCGCAAGCGGGTCCGGCGGCTCATGGCGATTATGGGGCTGCGGGCGATCTACCAGAAGCCACGCACGAGTATGCCCCATCCAGAGCATCGGAAATATCCGTATCTGCTGCGGGATCTGGTCATCGACCGGCCCAACCAGGTCTGGTGTTCCGACATCACGTATATCCCCATGAAACGGGGATTTCTCTATCTCGTGGCGATCATGGACTGGTTCACGCGCAAGGTCCTGTCCTGGCGTCTGTCGAACACGATGGATGCGGAGTTCTGTATCGAGGCGCTCCGGGATGCGCTGATGCGCTACGGCACCCCGGAAATTTTCAATACTGACCAGGGCTCACAATTCACGACGCCCCGTTTTACCGGGCTCCTGGAAGAGCGTCAGATCCGCATCAGCATGGATGGACGTGGGCGCTGGCTGGATAACGTGTTCATCGAGCGTCTGTGGCGGTCGCTGAAATACGAATGCGTCTACCTGCACGCCTTTGAGACCGGATCAGAACTTCGAGTGGGGCTCACGAAATGGATCACCCACTATAACGGGCAGCGTCCGCACGCAGCACTGGCTGGACGTACGCCCGATGAGGCGTATCATGACGTGCCCACGCCCTCTGGTCCGGGGTTAACCCCGGACCAGAGGGCCAACAGCAAAGCCGTCAGAATGGCGGCATAACAACAACCGGGTATAGCTTATTCAAACCCAAAAACTGTCCGATCAGACGGGTCCACCTCTTGGCTCATTGTCGCCCATATCCGCAGAATACTGCGAAAAATCACTCAGACCGCTTTTTGAGTCAGGCTCTCAAGTATTTTTCAGGTCCAAAAAAATCTTCAGAAACACTCTCAAAAAAGAAGTCATTTAATGATCAATTTCGCACGCAGAGTAATCTTTCGCACCGCCAATTTTTGGCCAATAGGATTTAGACGAAATATATGCATCTACACAACCTTCAGTTGTACCATCACTATTGTATTGCCAACTGTACAATAACCCCGGAGTATGGGCTATGAGACGACTTTCCCAAAATCGACTGCCTGTCGCGTCTATTACCACATGCGACTGAATTCTTCGTAAGCAAGGATCTAGGTTTTTGGAGGTTGCGTATTCAGAAAATTCTGTGACCCAAACGTATTTAGGAAATTGAGTCCTTAATAATATTCTTTTCAAATTATCTGAACTTGCATTTCTCAACATTCTTGATTTATATTTCCATCCATAAGTTAAATATGTACGAGAAACTATTTTTTCATTATCTACTTCTTTATAGAAGTCAGGATTTTCATCCCACTTTTCGCCTGTTTGTAACGATTGTTGAGATAGGTCAAAACGGTTCTTCGAGAGACTATTGATAGTATCTCGCGCAACAACTTCGGCTGCTTCTGCTGTCAAAAAAACTTTACCAGGCAAAGGGACCAAAATAAATTTAATATCTCTATTAAGAACAAAAGGATATTCTTCTGTAGAATTTTCTTCTAAAATTGGAAGGCGACAGTATACTCCCCGTTGATCATCATTAACTAGAAAGTGTGTATAAAAATCCGCCGTCGTAGGCTCCAGAGAACTTGTTTTGCAGTCTTCCGATAGCCCTCGTTCTACCCCTATAGCTACAACGGCATGCCCTATAGAAGTATCTTTTTGACAAAGACCCAATATTACAGGGATCCCTGAATCAACATACCTTGCAATAACTTCCTCTGGCTTGAGGTTTGACCACGTGCGTTGTCCGTCAACGATTGCATCAGGAACGTAAGTAACTGGATGACGTCCCATTGCGCGTAAGGCACGTACCATATTATCAGCAGTAAGATACTCTGATCCTGCCGGAAGAGAGCGAGTTATACCACTGTCAGTAGGATTGAGCGCAGCCGCTGTAATTTGGGGTAATGAAAACCACGGCGCGGAATGACGACTATAAAAATGTCTTCCAGCCATCCAAATAGCTGCCTGAGCACATGCACCTGTACGAGTGTCTTGTTGTGTCAGAGGGAAAGAAGAAGTCTCAAACTCGACGCCTAACAAATGAGATTTATGTGAAGATTTAACACAAATCTTCTGAGTGTCTGACTGTATTCCCTGAGAAACAGAGAGTCGAGCGGAACTAACTGGGGCATGAGGTAAAGGTCTAACGACAATATCACCAAGATAATTATTTTTATATTTTTCTAACTTGAGAACCATATCACCAGGAGTGGTGCATTTTAAAATGTCACTCAAATCATCTGAAAAAAAATGGAGTCTTCGACAATATTTTGTTAGTGGCCTAAAAAGACCGCTGTAAAAGTGGAAGAACGCTTCAGAAAAATCCCGATCTATATATGGAGACTCTTCTAAGATGCTTACGCAACCCGCAGAACGAAATTTTCCTATCAAGGACGAAAGTAAATGATTATCAACTCCGCTATTGAACTTCTTGGATAAACTGCTCCACTCGCCCTCATCCAAAGGGAGAATAAATTCCATTTTCGCCCGCATAAAATCGTCTACTTAAAATCTTTTTAATCTTGGACTCAGTCTTCAACCAACACGAAAAAAACCAAGACGATCTTCGGCTGTAACTACGGATTCTTCAATCAGACGAATTTTCGCCACAGCATCATCAGAAAGCTTCAGACAAGACGAAGAATCATTACCTACGCCAACAGCACGACCTGTAGATTTAATATTTTCAAATAAATTAACGGTCATAAAAGGCTGTGTCCCACTCATTTTTTCTACTCTTAAACCTACGATCGAATAGTAGTTATCTTTGGCCGTAACATAGGCCACAAGCTACGGCAACACATAAAATAGTGATCCAAGGGGAGGATCGATGAGGTGGAGGGATCGAAGAACCGCTGATTGATGTGTTCGTCGAAAGGCATGGCTGGGACAAGTGATATGGACTGGCTAACGGAAAGAACTTGATGTAACGGTAGGCCATGACTTCGCGCGTTCACAGTTCAACTTATCTTCTGGCCTTCTGGCCTCTCGTATTGCTTGCACTGATGACGCGTCTGACATTTGGTGGAATTGTCTCCCCAGCGGCATTGATCGACGATCCGCTCAAAACTTTTACGAAACTGAGCATTCTTTGCGACGATCAGAGCACACCGTCTGATTCAGATGGACAGCACCATCGCTCAACGGCTCCCGATGACAACGGCTTTTTACTATCCGAGGCACTGGACCTGCTTATTATAAGCGTCGTTTTCTGCCTTTTTGTGGAATTACATATTGCTGCTATTCGTCAGTCCTGGATGTTCACCTCCATCCGGGGGCCACCAACACCGAAACGGACTTCTCTCTGCCCTCAGGGGCCTCCTGTCTGATCTGAATTGAAAGAGCCGCTCACCTGCTATGCAGGTGGGCATTTTGTGCTGTCTTTTCAGGTTCCTCTACATGTTTCGTACCGCTTATTTTTCAATCCCGTTTTACGGGACACTGACGGCTGCTGCCATTTTTTCAGCCGCCTCTGCACACGCCACTTACCCTCCGTTGAATCACCATGCTCTTCCGTTACCCAAAACAAAAAACACTCGGGACAATACCGAACAGATTCTTGTAAAGGGATTAAGCCGTTCTTCAGCCCTTATACGTCCGGCAGGTCAGACTATTTATAGCTCGGACAGACATGATTTCGCGAACCAGACCGGCCAGAGTGTTGCGGATATGGTGGTGACTATTCCCGGCGTTAGTTTTACTCAGGGAAACGGCCCCCGTGATACCGTAGTATCGGTCCGAGGGTCGGGAGACCGCCAGTCCTATGGCCTGAAAAATCTTCAGATTCTGGAAGACGGTTTCCCCATGACCCAGTCCGACGGGACTGCCCGGGCTGATCTGATTGATCCCCATGCATATCAGGGGGTGGATGTTTTCGAGGGGCCAGCCTCCACTCTCTACGGCAATTACGCCATCAATGGTGCCATTAACTTCCGCACCCGGAAAGGAGCGGATATCCATGGGCTGGAACTAGGCTCCGATTTCGGCAGCTTCGGGATGTTCAACAACTATGCAACCCTGGGCTTTGGCAACAGACACTATGATCTGATGATCTTCGGCAGTGATGTACGTGGAAATGGCTTCATTGCAAACAGCCGCTATAATACTTCGACAGAAAATGTGCGGCTTCGTGCCAATCTGACATCCTCAGATCGTCTTATTCTGAAATTTATCAACAATGTGACCGATGCTTTTCTGCCAGCAAGATTGTCACTCAACCAGTATCGCACCAATCCCTATCAACAGGGATGTGCCAATGCATCCAGCGCGGCAGCCGGTTGTGCATCTGTCAATCTGCTGGTTAATGGCCGCTATGGGGCGAAGGTTGCCATGAGTCCTGAAGCCGCAGGACTGGGGCGCTTTGATCGACGTACCGTAGCTGGACTACGCTGGGAGCATGATTTTAATAGCCACACAACCTGGCGAAACCAGTTTACATACGATCAGCGCCATATCGACCAGCCGACGTCACCCTCGGCGTATGTCGGTCCCTATAATTCCTATAATGTAAGCAGCGACATTACCAGTCATACGCAACTTGCGGGCAGAGCATTAGAGACGTTTGCCGGTGTCAGTTTTGACTATCTCGATTTTGGTTCGCAGACCTACAACATCATGCCTCTCGGTGGTGCAACACGAGGAGCCATGAGTTCAGAAAGCTATGGGCACCAGTGGAATCTTGGCGCGCGCTTTCAGGAGGACTGGCATTTTGCACCTGACTGGCACATCATCGCCGGGCTTGGTGGTACATACTCCGATATTGGCGCGACCGAAACACTGTATGGCTACTCCGCAACACTCAATACACAGCATGTCATCACAGCCAATCGTTTCTACTTCAATCTCGCACCAGAAGGGGCGCTGATTTACACACCTTCAAAAGACTGGACGCTCCATACCCGTGTTGGCACAGCCTATGGAACCCCATCTTCTTCCAATCTTTTTATTACCCCACAGGGGGAATACGGAAACAACACACAGCTGAAAAGCCAGACAAGTGTCGGCATTGATCTGGGTGCTGACTGGCATCCGTCCTCGACGATCAGTATTCAGGCAACAGGTTTTTACGAATTTTATAAAAACGAGCTGGTCAGTCAGTCTGCCGGCGTTAATACCGTTGGTTTCTACACTTTCAACGCACCAGCCTCCGAACATCGGGGAGTTGTTTTAGGTGCAGAATGGAAACCATTGCCGAAAATACTTCCGGGTGGCCGGGTAAAACTGAGTTATACCTACGATAATCAGATTTATACCCGCTATACTGAGGTTCTTTCCAATAGCACGCTTTCTCGTAGCTTCAGTCGTAAAGGGCATTATATTCCGGGGGTTATTCCCAATTTCCTCAATGCCCGTTTTCTCTATGACCAGCCTGATGGTCCACTGGAGGGACTAGGCGGATATGCGGAAGTCACGTGGCGGAGTTCTTACTGGCTGGATAACGCCAGTCGCCTGAAAGCGCCGGGGTATGCCCTGCTTAATCTTGAAGTGCATTATGATCCTCCCGCCCGGTTCGGCTGGGCGCATCGTTTGCACTGGTATTTCGAGGTGCAGAACGTTGCCAACCAGACCTATATCGCGGGTGCCACTAACATCAGTGACAAACTGCAGTCAGATGGACGACAGGCAGGTGCTGCCACACTCATGAACAGCACAGGCTCCATCTATGCAGGCTCACCCCGGGCCTATTTTGGCGGCGTACGCATCAGGTTCTGAGGGATGTTACCATGACAAAATATATTGCCACTCTCTGGCCAGACCGTCGCACGGTCTGGCGCTGGCATTTCCTTGCGGGACTTTTCTGTCTGCCTTTTGTAGCATTTCTCTCTCTGACCGGAGCTGTTTATCTCTTCAAACCACAGATTGATGCCTGGATTGACTGGCAATATGACCATCTGCCCACAGCTCTGTCGCCCTCTCCCACACGCGACGTTCAGGCAGCCTTGTCAGCAGTGCCGCAGGGGGCTTTCCTGGCTTATGAACTTCCTCAGACATCGCATAGTGCTGCACGTGTTCTTGTCAGCAAGCCAGATGGAGAGGCGGTGCGTGTCTACGTGAACAGGAACACACACACCGTTCTGAAAATTGTTATGGAAGAAGACAGATTTGAGCGGCTGGTTTTCCGACTGCATGGACAGTTGCTGTTGGGCAATGTGGGGTCTGTCATTATGGAAATGGTTGCCTCATGGACTATTGTGCTCATCGTAACAGGCCTGCTGCTCTGGTGGCCACGCCATCAGTACGGACTGGCTGGTGTTGTCTATCTACGCCTGGGAATAAAGGGACGAATCCGCTGGCGGGACCTGCATGCTGTCACTGGTGTGTGGATGTCAGTGTTTCTGGTGCTGTTTCTGGTGTCCGGTCTGCCATGGTCTTTTGTCTGGGGTCATGCCCTGCAATCAGTCGAAAACGCAGCTGGTCGTCTGACCTCTGTTATGGACTGGGAAATTGGCGCGGTTCCAGCCGCCACGGTCATTGCCGGGCACCCGGTCGGGCAATCGAAGAAGCAACCTGTCACAGCCGGTATGGATATGCCGGCCGTCTCCACACCTTTTCCTGAAGAAAACTTATTAAGCAGTCTGGATACTGTTGTACAGACTGCGCGCACTCTCGCCCTGCCTGCTCCGGTAATCATTACGATGTCTGGTTCTGTGTGGACTGTACGCTCCGACACACAAAACCGACCTCTGCGAGAAAGCATTACGGTTACATCAGATGGTCATACGATAACACGGGCAACCTTCGCCCGGAAAGGCCTTATAGACCGGATCATTGGCTATGGCGTTGCAGCACATGAGGGGCAGCTTTTTGGATGGGTGAATCAGGTTATCAATCTTGTAGTGGTAACTGGTTTACTGGTGATGAGCAGTGCAGCTACAATATTGTGGCTTAAACGCAAACCCACGGGATCCCTGGGTGCTCCACCCGCCGCACATTCTCAGAAATATGGCATTTTAGGTGTTGCGGCTCTGGTGATTCTGGGGCTGCTTTTGCCAGAACTGGGCGCAGCATTCCTTGTTCTGATTCTCGCAAATCGAGTATTTGCGAAATTACATCCGCTCTGATCTCATGTGGATGGTAAGAGCCGCCTGAGTTCACTTGCAATCTGATGAGCACTTGTATCAACGGGGATCATACCAATCAGATGGTTTTGCCCATTCATGAGATAAAGAAGCGAACTATGATCAACGAGATAACCTGAACCATTGGGGGCATGACGTCGTGCTGAGACATGAAATGCCTTCATAACCGACTGAAGCTGCATTTCCGATCCGGTCAGACCGACAATCTGAGGAGAGAAACGCTCAACATACTCCCGTACAACTTCAGGGGTATCACGTTCGGGGTCAACTGAAATGAACACGGGGATAATGCTTTGTCCTTGCTTACCAAGCTCATAAAGAGCGGCTGAAACTGTAGCAAGTGTCAACGGGCAGACGTCCACACAGTGTGTGTAGCCAAAATAAAGAAGCGTATAATGCCCCTCAAAAGCTGCCTGACTAATAGTCTGCCCGTGGCTATTAACCAGAGTGTAAGGCCCGCCAATCTGTGTATGCCGCTGCGACGTCAGAAATATTCTCAGCCCCGCAGAGCCAGAAAACAGGAGCACTATAATACCCAATAAAGGGAATATTTTTTTCCAGTTCTGCCGGCTGGAAAGAGACGCCTGCTTTGCCGACGCAACCTTTATCTGCTTCTGATTCTTCATCTCATTATCATAACGAACGGCTTACCCGAACAACAGCACTATATTTTCTTTCGCTCTCAAAGGAGGCTTTTGATCATATTCAAACATAAAGCCGACATTCCGTTCTCCCCCGATAGTGTTGAAAAAGTCGCGCTTGCTTTGAGAGTGAAGCACTGATTCACTCTTCGCAGGAGGAACCTGCAAATGATGGGTGATCGAACGAAAATACAGGAGGCACTGTTCTACGAGTTCCGTCTTGAAGATCATGTGCCAGCTGGCCACCTTTTGCGTTCAATTGATCGCTTTGTCGATCTGGA
>NZ_JOMN01000056.1:0-28027 GCF_002153485.1 Acetobacter sp. DmW_043
CGGTAAGCCTGTGAATCACAATCTCTCGCTCAGTTCAATAAATTAACAGGTCCTGAGCCTAAGACAATTACAAAAGACTAATCAGGCAACCTGTACGGCCTTCCTTTTCTTATTTTCTGCCAGATACGGACCTGCCTGACAGATCTGCACACTCAGAGACGCAATGTCAGATGGTGCTCTGCGGCTAAGAGGCAGACTGGCGGCCCCATTTGTCCAGCGTGCCGGGCCACCCTCAAGCCCATGCCAGCCAGACATATCAAACTTCTCTGCATGCGTGGTAATATGGCGCAGGTCATTCCCTTCAGTCAGAACGATCTCACCCACCAGCACACCAAGCTGACGGCGATCATCGACAAACGGGCCAATAACATCACAGGGACGAGACGCCCGTGACATCAGCACCACACTCTCCACACCAGCCGGCAGCATAAACAGGGCTTTTCCATCTATATTACGGACCTGACGGATCACCCCTCCATTCTGAGTTAAGAGGTACAAACCATGATCCACAACATGCTCAGGTTCTTCCCTGTGCTTAACCAGACCAAGCTGAACAGCACGCTCTTCTATCGAGCGATACACAGGCTCCACCACATCACGCGAGACTGTTAAAGGCGCAACAGCATCAGTTTCCCAGTCATGCTTCACCGCTCCCAGACGAACCACCTGGCCGGTCTGCACAAAGCCTTTACGGTTACCTGTGTCGAGATAGCTTTCAGACAGGACATTACTGGCAATCAGCACAGAATGTTTTTCAGTTTCCACGTGATAATACTCATACTCAGAGATATTTTTATCGTAAAATACTGAATAACCATTCACCAGCATTCGCACTGGCACAAAGCCGCCATTGAAAAACAAAGAGTGCTCTGAGGTGATCAGCAAGTCGGCTGAAGGTATGCCGTCTGCCAGTGCATCGCGCAAAATGCGTACGGGATAACCTGATAAATCATCCTCCAGGTGGACGCTTGCATGACGCCTGCCTTTACCTACCCATGTAACTTTACTGTATTCAAACGCACCATTATCAGGGTTATAGGTTGCAACAACATCACCCTCCCGAAGGTTTTCTACAACAACGTCACCCTCCGGGGTCTGGAAATTTGCACCTGCCAGGAAGCAGGGATTACCAGAGTCATTCGTGATAGTTCCATCCACGCTGCTGACTGACCCACCGTAAGAAACGATGTCCTGCACAACAGAACCGGATGATGCTAAAACATTGCCGCCTGTAAGAACATAAGCATTAGACAAGGTGCCGCCGGAACTCACATAAACAGGGTCAACACCATAGGCAGAATTATAATAAATATCATCAACAGAGGTCGCACCAGAACTCACATAAACAGGGTCCGAGTTAAACTGGTTCGCGCTGGTTACACCACCCGAGCTGATATAAACATAGCCATTCTGAACGTAAGAATCAGCAAGAGTGCCGCCGGAAGAAACATAAATATTGGCAATCCCTCCCGACTGCGAGTTTGCACCGGATACGACAGCGCCACTTTGAATATGTAATGTAAGGCCATTTGTCAGATAAACGGGACCTGACACCACCGTTGTATTACTCTGGTAAACTGTTTGCTTATCGCTATTCAGCACGGCGCTCCAGGTACCAGCAAGAGATGTCGCTGAATATGAAAATGTGAGAACTGGTGAAGCCCCTGAGCCTATCGTATTACCCGACAGCATATTAGTGACATCTTCACCAACAACGGTCACATCAGATACTGTTGCCCCGGTATTAGAGGTAACTACGCCGCCCAATATTGTTCTTTCGGGCGCAACGATCGTGCCGGTAACGACATACCCTCCGGCATAAGTGCCACCATTATAAACTATAATATTACCACCGGGCAAAACATCAGCGCCTGAAACATACCCTCCACTGCTAACATACGCCGCGTTCTGGCTATAAGCATCTTTTGCATAGTAGGTATCACCCAGAGATGATCCCCCGGCGGAAATATAAATAGCATCCGCATTATACTGGTTGGCGCTCGTAATGGCACCTGAGCTCACATAGATATTTGTGAAGCCTAAATAAGAAGAAACAAGCTCACCACCAGAGGCAATGTGAATAACGCCCGCCCCACCCGATGCGTAAAGACCCGAAACAACAGCCCCGCTCTGGATGTTCAGGGTCGCGCCGGCAGCAAGACTTACAGCGCCTGACACGATGGTACCGCCACTCTGATACACTGTCTGATTATCGTTATTCAGCACAGCGCTCCAGGTGCCTGTAAGAGACGTTGATGAATATGAAAACTCAAGTGCAGATGTTGGAACAACTGAAGCCGCATTATAATTAGCGCTATTTGTAAAACCATCAGCCACATAATTCAGACCACTGACAGAAGCACCTGTAGCAGAGATCAACCCGCCACTAGCATAAATTTCACCGCCAGAAACAACACCACCAGCGAGCACTGAGGCCGTACCACCAGAAGACAGAACCGGATTAATTAAAAAAGCACCTGAACTGACATAGGTCAGGTCAGCGCCATAACCCTTATCATAGTAAATGATATCTTCAACCGAAGAAGCGCCAGCAGAGAGAGTAAGAACCGTAGAGTCTATTTTATTACCGCTGGTCGTGCCGCCCGAGGCAACATTCACGTATCCATTCTGAATATAAGAATCCAGCAGGGTAGCACCACTGGCAACATTGACCGTTGCAATCCCGCCCGAAACAGTACCCAGTCCCGAAACAACAGTTCCGGCCTGGATATTCAGAGTTGCGCCGCCTGCAAGCGAAACAGCACCTGATACCGTCGTTGTCCCACTGGTGTAAGTCACTATACCTGCAGAACTCTCCGCTGCGGTCCAGCTGCCAGTCAGAATTTGACCGTATGTTACCGGCGCAGAAAGATTATTACCGTATGAGCCACTAAATGTTGCACTCCCTCCGGCAATTTCACCGAAATTAGTAACAACTGAGCCCGCAGAAGCACTTAAAACACCACTCGTCGATAATGAGCCACCGGATATGAACCCACCAGAACTAAGGTAAACGAAACCACCAGAAGAAATAACTGGTGAATAAAGTGCTGCCCCCGAAGAAACGTAAACGTATTTTAAACTGTTTCCTGATGTTGTGTAAAAACTATCATTTTCAGACACAGAACCAGATAAAAAATAAGCTGTCACTGAATTCAGGCTATTCTCATCACTTATCGCCCCGGAACTAGCATAAAGCGTCCCGTTGACCAGACTGGTATCTTTCAGAGTTCCCCCACTCTTGACAATGACAGTACTGGCTGAGGTACTCAAACCAGAAACAACTGCACCACTACCAACGGTTAAAGTGACACCGTTAGCAAGCGCAACGGCGCCACTAACAACTGTACTTCCGCTGACATATTCTGTCTGACCATCGGCAGTGACGGTCGCGCTCCATGTGCCACTTAGCGTGGTGGGGGTATCAGCCATACTTCATACTCTCCAACTTGCGCGTATATATTATCAAGTTAAGATAAAACTATCACATGATGGAAAAGCGAAAGATATAGTCTTTTAACTTATTAAAATTAAAATAATATAGTAAATTTTATGTAATAATTAAAGTAAAAAATTTAATTTTAATAATATATAGTGTGTTATTTAATTATAATAATATAGGATAATGATAGTTTTTACATTATGTGTAATATATAAAAATGGCCACTCCAAAAAAAATGAGTGGCCATTTTTACAATCAATATTTTTCTTTTAATTTTTTTAATTATTAGATCAGGGATCATGCTTAAGCAAAATGGGAGAAGATTTATCTTTCCCTAAATCCTCTGATTTATTCTCCTGAGAAGAAATCATTTCAGGCACCAGCTTAATTGAACAATCGCTTTCCCGCTCCTGCAAATGCCCTTCATGTTTGTGACGTAAAGCTTCAATATTCTCCAGTACGATCGGATATTCTTCAATCAGACGACGAAAACGAGATGCCGGGATAGCCATAAAATGTCCAAACTGCACAGCTCTGATGCTGGCAGGCACCCGCTCATTACGATAAACCTCTAAAGCACCAATAAGATCACCGGCACTATAATAAATATCACGTTCAGCGACATGAGCTTCGGCGAGACCTGCACTCACAAAATAAACCGTACGCACTTTACGGTCACGCTTACTGATCAGCTCATGAGGCGCAACAAACCGCAGTGACGTTGTCGTTGCGAGGTCATGCAACTCTGCCCCGGGAAGACCTTTAAAAATGGCCGCACTTTTAAGGCGGCTTTCAATTCCGCTCTTAAGGTTAAAGCTCAGAGGTTTTTGCAGGCGACTACGGCGACGCTCAAGCTCTGTCACCAGTTCACGGTTCAGCTCCTCACTAATCAGGGATTCCGCGAGTAAAGAATCATACTCTTCCCCTTCAAGACGCAGAGTGATCTGCCTGAAAATTCTGCTTTCCAGCGCCTCTGAATAACCATGATAATGAAGGCGCAAAGTCTCCACCGCTTCATCAAGCATTTTGCGCTGACGTTGTAAAACCTCAGCCACAATTTCACCAACACGCGGCCCCAGAGTGGGCTCCATGCGCTCTTTCATAAAACGGGTCAGAGAAACAGATACAAAATGCGCGACCATAAGCATTTCAAAACGCTTGGCCATACATAACATTAAGGGACGGTCGAGATGCAGCCTCTGATGAATTATCTGAGCCAGTTTAAACCGCACAGATGGGCTGAGTCTGCGACGCAAAACCCGCACATAGCCAGCACGCCCTTCAAGACGCGCACCATCAATAGCCGCTTCACTACTACGCAGCAGGGTTTCCATCACACGACGTGACAGTCCCTGAATACGAAACAGATCCAGCAATAAGGACCGCTCCTGACTAGCTATAGTAATAAGCGCAAGGTTGACGCGCTGAATATCAGATAAAGCTGTATCGAACTCATTCACCAGCTGCTCTTCATGCGCGCGGCGGTCAATCTGCTGCAATACAGGACGGGTTGAATCTTCTGAAAAACCAAGCTCCTGCCCCATTCTGGCAGCCCGATCGCACACACGATCAAGGCCGATACTCAAAATCTGATGGCGCAAAGCTTCATCAATAGGAGACAGCTTATCCAGCTTGAGAAACAGAACCAGGGAACGAAGCGTTGTACCATTAAGCAAAAGAGTGATCAGTACAAAACCTGTCGCGATAATACCAATAAAATGGGCAACCGGAGCAGAGACGTGTTCATTTTCAGTAACCGCCAGTGCGAGGGCCAGCGTGATAGCACCACGCAGACCGCCCCACACCATTGTTATTTTAAAGGGTACGGGCACCGGAGGGGAAAGCTTGGTCATCGCCAGCACAGGGAGCAAACCAAACACCACAGCACCACGCGCAGCAAGGCCCGCAACGCTGGCAATCAGCACCAGTACACAATCCCACCAGGTAATTCCAACCAGCAGGTGCGGCACAAACATTGATGCCAGCACAAACACCAGTGAACCTGCCCAGAAAACAAGCTGCTGCCAGAGCTGATTCATAAACAGCCATGTCTGCGGCCTGAAGGTCGAAGGGCCATACATTGACAGTGTCAGGCCCGCCGCAGCGGTTGCCACGACACCTGAAACGCCAAGCATTTCGTCAGAGACAATGTAAGCCATATAAGGCAGAGCAACTGTCAGAGTAATTTCTGCCGCTGAAGACCCCCCTAAAATCGTAATCATCATCAGCGTCAGCTGGCCAAAGATAATACCAACGATCAGGGCCCCGACAAACGAGACGAGAAAAGAAACAACAGCCTCACCAGGATGAATGGAATGATGAAGCGTAATAGATGGCAACAGGATAGAAAAAATAGAAATAGCAGCCGCGTCATTCAGCAGGGCTTCCCCCTCAACCAGGCGGGTCAGACGTGTTGCGGCACCAATATCACGAAAAATACCTGCAACGGCTGAAGGGTCTGTGGTTGCAACGATAGATCCCAGGAGCAGACAAACAACCAGCGGCATGTCAGCAAATGGCTTAAGCGCAAACCCGATCGTCGCCGTTGAGACAACAACAGCCACAACAGCCAGCAAAAGTACTGTACCCGTTTCGTGCGCCAGACGCCGCACATCGATCGCCAGAGCCCCCTGAAACACCAGCATGGGCAGGAAGATCAACAAAAAGGCTTCACTGTTAATGGGAAAGTCCAGCATCATTTCAGCCAGACCACTCAATGCGGCGAGGTGCGAATTACGCAAAATAAAATCAGCAACACTGCCGATAATAATACCAACAATAGCCAGCAATACTGTTTCAGATAATTCAAGCTTACGCGCAATTGGCTGAACAGCACTTACAACAACAAACAATACTCCAATAGCAAGCAGTACCGCAGCAAGACCAGTGACTGCCATTCTATTCCTGTCCTTTCCGTCAAAAACTATTTTTTATATTCACTACATGCCAGTTACGACATTAAAATGAAATATGGAATTTTGGTAATTTCATACTTTTTTAATTATCGTCTCAAAGAGTTAGTAAGATAAAAAATAACTATACACGATTATGCAACCATCATTCCCCGTAACGCAGCTATGTCACATCCTGTAACAAAATCACGTGACGGCAGATAACATACAGTCTGGCATTGCAGGATCATATTCCTTAAATAACATCATACAAACAAGAGCCCGACGATCAACACAATATCAGCGGTTATCGTCTTTATTTTCTCTCTCTGGTAGTGTGCCTTCATGAAAATATTTCCTGCCCTGGCAGCTCTCACCTTCTCCATCACTCTGACAGCCTGCAGCAGCTTTCAGTCTGACAATGCATACCACCCGCACTCCCATCACGGGCGACGCACCCCGACCTGGTACCAGCCACCGGATTATGCACGCCCGTCAAACCCGACAGCTGTTACCCCTGCACCCACTCAGGCAGGTCAGAAATCATAGGGGATATATGATGGTGAATAGCGACACGTTACTGCGCGCGCCAGGAACTACACTGCGCTCAGTGACATCCCTGTTCATCTTCATTTTATTCTGCGCTGTCACGGCAGCAACCAGCAGTCGGGCAGAAATTCTCTCTGATACCTCCCGGCCATATGATGTCGCACACAGAGGCGGAACACTGCGATTAGCTGCCGCCGCATCAGGGGGAACGCTCGACCCTCAGATTAATTACAGCAGCCAGTACATTAATTTATTTGCTAACGTGTATGACGGGTTAACAACTTTCAAAAAAGCACAAGGACCTGCTGGTAATATAGTCGTGCCTGATCTGGCAGAAAATACGCCTGTCGTACAGGATAACGGACGGACCTATATCTTTACACTCCGCCCCGGCCTTTTTTTCTCAGACGGAAAACCAGTTACAACAGCTGACGTTAAAGCATCCTTTCAACGTATTTTTAAAGTCGGGTCACCATCAGCCGGCTCTTTTTACTCAGCCATAGCCGGCGCCGATCTGTGCCTGAAAACACCAGTGACCTGTACACTCAGCGCGGGCATTACGGATGATCCTCTTCATCGCACCATTACCTTTCACCTGACGGGCCCTGACAACGAATTCCTCCAGAAACTGGCTTTTACACACGCTGTCATTCTGCCTGCCGATGCCCCTGACCATGATACCGGCAACACACCCCTGCCCTCAACCGGGCCTTACCGTATCACTGCGTACGATCCCAATAAGAGCCTTAAGCTTGAACGTAATCCATACTTCAGACAATGGAGTGCTGAGGCTCAGCCAGAAGCCTACCCTGATGCGATAGAATATAGCTTTGGCATTCCTGATGAGACTGCCGTAACGGCAGTGCAGAATGGCCAGTATGACTGGATGGCAGAGAGCATCCCTATGGATCGCCTGGGTGAACTTGGCAGCCATTATGCACAGAACACCCATGTCATGCCGCATGCCGCCATGTATTTTCTGGCCATGAACGTCAATATCCCGCCATTTAACAGCCTCAAAGCACGTCAGGCTGTAAATTATGCCGTTAACCGTAAAGCAATGGTCATTTTTTACGGGGGGCCGGGTATAGCCAGACCCATCTGCGGTATGGTGCCATCCGCACTGCCCGGTGCAACTGATTTTTGTTTTTACAGCAAAGCGGCTTCACCGGATGCACCTGTAACAGAGTGGAAAAGCCCCGACCTGGAAAAAGCACAACAGTTAGTCAGAGAGAGCGGTACCTACGGAGAAGCCGTCACGCTCATTACTGCCGATACCAGTGTTGAGATGGCAATGGGCGCCTGGATACGCGATATGCTGCAACATATTGGATACAAAGCAACCCTTCGCCCGCTTAACAGAGCCGTGGCCTCAGGCTACATGCAAAATTCAGCAAATCATGTGCAAATTGCCCTCAAAGACTGGGCAACCGACTATCCTTCCCCCTCCAATTTTCTTGATACCCTGCTGGGATGTGAAAATTTTCATCCAAACTCAGACAGCTCAATCAATATCCCCGGCTTTTGTAACCCTGACATTCAGCGACTGATCGACCAGGTCAAAACAGATTCAAACCTCACAGCAGAGGAAACTGAAACATTATGGCGCACAATCGACCGCATGGTTATGGCTCAAAGTCCCGTTGCTCCTCTTATTGAAAAAAAAACCGTTCTTATCACCTCACCAAGACTAAAGAATTTTTTTTATACACCTGTTAATCAGCTTTTATTTTCACAGGTCTGGCTACATTGAAATAAAAATACCATTTTAATTCTGTTAAGTATTTTCACTTCTTCCTGCCATGCGCTCTCTTTTGAAATTTTCAGTTTATCCACAGAATCTGTGGATGAAGTTCTGGACAATTTAAGGATAATCCCCCTGAGCATCGTGAATAACTGTACGAACACTATGCAGATAAAGGAGAAAATATGCCGCGCGTCATGATCAGCCCGGAACAGCGCAAAAATCTGTCTGAAGGAAAAGAGACCGCGCCGACACTCCAGCATGCTCTGCAAATTGATTTTTCTGTACTTCTCAACACCCTGACAGACAACCGTGCCAGGCCTTTACCCGACAAAGCCGGCTTTATAGAAAAAATGCACTTATGTGCTGCCGCTCTGAATAATGATGGCGGCATACCCCTGCTAAACAGACTGAGCCACCACGTCAGCGACACTGTGCGTGGCTTTGCTGTTTTCGGGCTGATCAGTCATTATAAAAACGATACGCCCGAAACGCTCCTTGAAATTGTTCGCCCTTTTGCCGCAGACCCGCATTTTGCTGTGCGTGAATGGGCATGGATCGCGGCCCGCCCCTGCCTTGCAGCCTCACTCACTCAGTCGATTAAAGCACTGACCCCATGGACTGCGGATAACGACCTTAATATTCGCCGTTTTGCTGTTGAGGTGCTACGCCCCAGGGGCGTATGGTGCCAGCATATTCGCCCACTGCGAGAAAACCCTGAACAGGGGCTGCCTCTGCTTGAGCCCATGCGTGCTGAAACCACACGCTATGCCCAGGATTCAGTGGCCAACTGGCTGAATGACGCCGCAAAAGATCAGCCTGAGTGGGTAACGGCTCTCTGCCGGAAATGGACAGAAGAAGCCCCTGAGAATAAAGCCACCTGTCGCATTGTCAGGCGCGCCTTACGCTCCCTGGGCCCTGAAAAAGAAAAAAGCAGCACCTCAGGAGAAAAATAATCCCCCTGAGGTGCTGCCCTGTTTCAGCAGTGAAAATTTAAAGTCTCAGCGCAGAACTGCACCTGTGACTTTGGAAACCGCAGCGACAACACGTTCACTGACAGCTTCAATTTCTGCATCTGTCAGACTTTTATCGACAGGCTGCAATACAATTTCGATCCCGACTGAACGATGACCCTCGGGTACATGCGCCCCCTCATAAAGGTCAAACAGATTGACTGCGACAATCAGATTACGCTCTGCGTTACGCACTGCTTTAAGCAGGTTTTCGCATGGCACATCCCTGCTCACCACAAAGGCGAAATCACGATGAACCGGCTGAAATGCTGACAGCTTTGGTGCAGATTTTTTACGCACTTTAGGCTCTGGCAGACGATCCATAAACACCTCAAAGGCGACAACCGGCACATCAATGCCTGCAGCCTGCAGTATGGAAGGATGCAGCTCACCAAAGCAGGCCAGTACTGTTTTAGGCCCCTGGCACAGCAAACCGGAACGCCCCGGATGATACCATGAAGGTGCATCTGCAACCGTACTAAGCGCATCAGGTGAAACACCAAGTTGCGTCAGAACATCAAGCGCATCGGCTTTTACATCCCACAAAGAGACAGCCTGACTTTCATGTCCCGGGTAACGTGGGGTATGTCCGCCACGCACACCGGCAACAACCATCTGCTGCCCCTCTGCAGAGAATGCCGGCCCCGCCTCAAAAAGACCGATATCTGAACGACCACGTGCGCTGTTACGCTGCAAGGCTGCAACCAGATTAACCAGCGGGGTCGGGCGCATCTGATCAAGGTCAGATGCAATCGGGTTCAGCAGGCGCAGGGCTTCAGGCGCACCACCAAAACGCAAAGCCTCCTCATGGGATACAAACGAGAACCCAACCGTTTCAACCAGACCACGCACTGCGAGGATACGACCTGCGCGGGCCAGGCGGGTTTGTTTTGGTGTTAACGCTGTCGCTGGCACAACACTCAGGGCCGGCAAAGGAACTGCGGGAATACTATCAAGCCCTTTGAGACGCAGTATCTCTTCAATCAGGTCGCTCTCAGCTTCAATCTGAGCAACACCCTGAGCAGCCGCTGTAGCGAGTGCTGCATCAAGCTCCTGCCCCTGCGACAGGACCGGCTGCTGAGCAATGTCATTACGCCATGATGGTACACTGACGCGTACCTCTGTCTCATTGCGTTCCTGCACCTCGAAGCCCAGCTTTTCAAGCAGAGCAACACTCTCATCTGCCGCGACATCAAGACCACCAAGGTCGCGCACCCGTGCAAAACGTAATGTTGCCTCACGCTGCCAGGCCGGAGCCTCACCCGCTGAAACAACCTCACTGGCCTCTCCGCCACACAGATCCATGATCATACGGGTTGCAGCTTCAAGTGCGGCAACCGGAAATGCAGGGTCAATACCACGCTCAAACCGGTAGCTTGAATCTGAGGAAACACCGGCTCTGCGTGCACTTAAAGCGATACGGACCGGGTCAAATAAAGCGCATTCGATAAATACATCAGTTGTTTCATCACTGACGCCCGACGCTTCTCCCCCCATAATGCCAGCCAGCGACTGCACACCGTTAATATCGGTGATAACACAGTCATCCGGTGTCACAATATAGTCCTGCCCGTCCAGCGCACGGAATGTCTCACCCGCACCCTGACAGACTTTAAGGCGGCCACCGGCAACTTTATTCACGTCAAACACATGAAGCGGGCGACCAAGGTCAAAGCAGAAATAGTTGGTAATATCGACCAGCGCAGAGACCGGACGCAGCCCGATACTTTCAAGCTTACGCTTCAGCCATTCAGGACTTGGACCGTTTTTAACATTTTTAACAGTACGCCCCAGAACGAGCGGACAGGCTGGCAGATTGGTATTTTCCCACACAACAGGTGAGGTAAATGTACCTTCCACAGCTGATGCCAGCCATGGGCGAAGTTTACCAAGACCTGCAGCAGCGAGGTCGCGTGCAACACCCCGCACACCCAGAGCATCACCCCGGTTGGGTGTAATGGCAATATCAATCACCACATCATCGAGCCCGGCAAAATCGGCATAAGACTGACCTGGCAGCGTGTCATCCGGCAGCTCGGCAATGCCGTCGCTTTCTTCACCCAGACCCAGCTCACGCAGAGAGCATAGCATGCCCCCGCTCGCCTGACCACGGATTTTGCCTGCCTTAATAGTGATATCAAGACCAGGAACATAAGTACCAGGTGGTGCAAAAATAACCGGCAGACCAGCGCGGGCATTAGGCGCACCACACACAACCTGCACATTTTCAAACCCTGGACCGGCATCGACACGACAGACCTGCAAACGGTCAGCATCGGGGTGACGCTCTGCCTCAAGAATGCGCGCTGTCAGAAAGGGTGCAACCGCTGCGCCACGATTTTCAACACTCTCAACCTCAAGGCCAATCTGGTTCAGTCTGGCACAAATTTCGGCAAGCGTGGCAGAAGTATCAAGATGGTCATACAACCAGGATAGCGTAAATTTCATAACTCACACGCCCTCATGCAGTAAGGCTGGCGCAAGCGGGTCTGAGCCATAATGACGCAGCCAGCGAATATCACTCTCATAAAATGAGCGCAGATCAGGAATACCGTTTTTCAGCATAGCAAGGCGTTCAATACCCATGCCGAAAGCAAAGCCCTGCCACTCACGCGGGTCAAGGCCACAGTTTGCCAGCACGCGGGCATGCACCATGCCCGACCCCAGCACCTCAAGCCAGTCTTCACCGCCGCCAATTTCACCTGTGCGACGTGACCAGCCGATATCGACTTCCATCGAAGGCTCAGTAAACGGAAAATAAGAAGAGCGAAAGCGCACAGGCAGATCAGGTTTACCAAAGAAAACCCGCAAAAATTCGATCAGGCAGCCTTTCAGGTGCCCCAGTGTAATATCTTTACCGATCACAAGCCCTTCGCACTGATGAAACATAGGCGAATGAGTTGCATCATGGTCAGCACGATACGTCCGCCCAGGGCAGATAACCCGCAGCGGAGGCTGCTGTTGTAACATTGTGCGGATCTGCACACCTGAGGTCTGCGTACGTAAAACATGCGTCACATCCAGCTCAGGTGACGGTGCAATATAAAACGTATCGTGATCAGTACGAGCCGGGTGATGATCGGGCGTATTCAGAGCGGAGAAGTTATGCCAGTCGGTTTCAATATCCGGCCCTTCTGCAACGCTAAAGCCCATTGCACCAAAAATAGCGGTCATCTCTTCAACCGCACGGGAAATGGGATGAATCGCACCACGCGGTGACGCTGGTGGCGGCTGAGAAACATCAACCCGCTCAGCAATCAGACGGGCTTCGAGTGCTGCAGCCTCAAGCTCCTGTCCGCGTGCTTCAACTGCACGGCTAAGCTCATCACGCAGGCGGTTAAGGGCAGCACCCCGGGCTTTACGTTCTTCAGGCTGCATCTTCCCCAACGCCTTGAGCAGGGTCGTCAGGCGCCCTGACTTACCAAGCACACCAACACGGACGGCATCCCATGCCTTAAGGTCTGCAGCCTCAGCCAGCTCTGACAGAACACTCTGCCGGAAAATCTCAAGATCGTCGTTCATGAAACCTCACGCGAGGAGAAAAATAGTTTACAGGGCAATATCCTCTCCGCCAGTATGAGGAAACCCCTTAAAACAAAAAAGGCCGCCTGCGGGAGGCGACCTTTCCTGAAAATCATCAGTGCTCAGCACACTTCAGGCAGCGAGAGCAGCCTGAGCTTTTTTAACGATTTCAGCAAATGTTGCTGCATCGTCAAATGCAACAGCAGCCAGAACTTTACGGTCGATTTCAATGCCGGCTTTTGCCAGACCATTGATGAAACGGCTGTAGGTCAGGCCGTGCTCGCGCACAGCTGCATTGATACGCTGGATCCACAGAGCGCGGAATTCACGTTTTTTGTTACGACGATCGCGGTATGCATACTGAAGCGACTTTTCAAGACGCTCGATAGCAATACGATAGTTCGTTGAGGACCGGCCACGAAAACCTTTTGAAAGGTCGAGGACTTTTTTGTGACGGGCGTGGCTTGTTACACCGCGTTTTACACGTGCCATATCTCAGATGCTCCTTAAACCAGCCCGTAGGGCGCCCACTGTTTAACTGTACGACCATCCTGCGGTGTCATTGTCTGAGGACCACGGTTGGTACGTTTCATTTTCTGCGGACGCTTAATCAGGCCGTGGCGTTTACCACATGGGCCAGCAAGCACCTTACCGGTTGCGGTGATTTTGAACCGCTTTTTAACCGATGACTTGGTCTTCATTTTGGGCATTTCACTACTCCATGAAAACTTGTTATCGCTGTTATATCAGCAAAAAACAGCAGAACACGGCCAGGCATGCCCACACAGGCCCGGACGCGTGTAATCTGAAGTCGCGTGCATAGCTGAGTTTAAGTTAATTTACAAGCTACCATTCAAATGAATTTATGGAGAAAATGAGCCATCAGAGGGATGCAGCCTGCCCTTCACCTGGGCAATCAGGCACACTCCTGCCCTGCTGCATCACGGCACAATGCGGACTGTCCCTGCACCTGCCGCCTTTCCCATGGCTCTGACCTGCATCTGATGATACGCTCTCTTTTGCAGGCTTTAGACAACCAGAGATTCATGCATTCCGCAGCATGAAGCGTAACTTTATAAGCGAGGTTTGCCACTCACATGATTTCCCTGTCCAGCGCCACACTAAGCCAGCTCCCCTCACAGGTTATTACCCCTGGGTACGACCGCAAAAAGGTTACCCCTGGCATTGCGCACCTCGCCGTTGGTAACTTTCACCGTGCGCATCAGGCATTGTATATCGACCGCGTTCTGGCCCGCCCCGGACAGGAGAACTGGGCTATTGTCGGCATAGGGCTGCGCGATAACGAACGCGAAACCCGTCGAGCCGGCATTATGGCCGGGCAGGACGGCCTTTATACACTGACGGAATTCTCAACTGACGGCAACCACACCACCAGAGTTCTGGGTGCCATAACAGAATATGTACAGGCCGCTAAAGATCGCTCCGCTGCCATTAAGCGCCTGGCAGATCCGGCCATTAAAATTGTCAGCATGACCATTACCGAAGGCGGCTATAATATAGATGCAGACGGCAAATTTATGCTCAACACACCTGCCATTGCCGAGGACCTGAAGCGTGAGGTGCCTCACACAGCTTTTGGCCTCGTAACTGAGGCCCTGCGCCTGCGTCGTGACAACGGCACCGGCCCTTTCACAGTGATGACATGCGACAACCTGCGCGACAACGGCAAAGTAGCCCGCGAAGCTTTTTGTGCCTATGCCACAGCAAAAGATCCTGCTTTAGGTCAATGGATCAGTGAAAACGTGACCTTTCCGTCAACCATGGTTGACCGCATTACTCCGTCCGTCTCCGGGGCGGACAAAGAACGACTGAATAAACTCAGTGGCATTGATGATCAGATGCCTCTCTTCGCAGAGGATTTTACACAGTGGGTCATTGAAGATTCCTTCTGCGCAGGTCGCCCTGAACTTGAAACCGTCGGTGTACAGTTCACAAAAAATGTTGAGCCTTATGAACAGGTCAAGCTGCGCATGCTCAACGCATCGCATTCAATGCTGGCCCTGCCCGGCCTGCTTATGGATTACGACACAGTACCTGAGGCGATGAAAGACACAGCCCTGCTCACCTTACTTGAGCAGTTTCTGACCCAGGATGCATCGCCGTTTATCACACCACCATCTGACGTCTCTCTCGCAGACTACGCCAGCCAGGTTCTTAACCGCTTCCGCAATCCGGCTGTAGGCGACCAGCTGCTGCGCATTGCCTCAGACAGTGCATCAAAACTGCCTGTTTTCTGGATAGATACCGTAAAAGGCATTCTTAAAGCGGGAAAAAACCATAAAAGGCTGGCTTTTGGCACAGCCTGTTTCCTTGAATATCTGCGGGGCACCACTGACAGTAAAAAAAGCTATAGCTTCTCTGAACCTGAGCTGACAGACGCCACCCAAAAACTGATTTTGAGCCATGATCTCAAAGCAGGTCTGACAATACCAGTTTTTTCAGGGTGGGATCTTGCCCAGTATCCAGACTTCACAAATGAAGTAATCAATCTTCGCAAGAGCATACAGTCACACGGCGTGCGTAAAACACTACTTCAGCTTGAGCACTAACACCACGCCTGACTGAAAAGTATTTTTTAAAATTTCTTAGCCATTGCCTGACTCTTAACATCCAGGCAATGGCTATTTTTATGGCACTCAGTGCCACTTTTTAAATATTCATAATTTTTACTAAAAAAAGAAAAATATCATCATCTTAAATACAAAAGTTTACATCGTATTTAATTTTCCTTAAGTACCAAATAAGTCTTTTTTATCCTGTAATCATCCGCTATCTTGCGCCCCAGATTACATTTGCCCCCAGCTTTGTTTAACAATGCGAAACAACAGCACATCACAATCCCAGACTATGTCTGTGTCAGAATGTTACGGAAAACGATGCAACAGGCGTTTTCTGTGCACGCACTTATTTAATCTGATATAACAGGAGCAGGATCAGAGTGAAAAAACGTATCTTCCTGGCTGGAATAGCCGGAGCCGGTCTCCTTGGAGGACTAGGTTTTCTTGCCTATGCCTGGCATCCTGCTATCGCTGACATCACCCCTCCCGCAGCTTCAAGCTTTTCAGCTGAACAGGTTGAACGCGGCCGCATTGTCGCCGCTGAAGGCTATTGTGCGGAATGTCATACCCGCACTGACCTGGGTGGCGGCCCCGAATTTGCCGGTGACTACCAGATGAAAACCCCTTTCGGGGCTATTTATACATCTAATATTACACCCGATCCGCAGACCGGCATTGGTAAATGGTCAGAAGAGGCTTTCCGCCGGGCTATGCACCGGGGTATCAGCCGTGATGGGGGCAACCTTATTCCTGCTTTCCCATACGACCATTTCACAAAAATGACTGATCAGGACATCTCTGATCTTTATGCTTACATGATGACACGCCCCGCCGTGCATCTGACACACCGGCCAAACGAGCTGCCTTTCCCGCTTAATATCCGCCTGCTGCAGGCCGGGTGGAAACTCCTGTTCTTCAAACAGGGTGTTTATCAGCCCGATCCGACACATGACGCATTATGGAACCGGGGTGCATATCTGGCCGAAGGCGTTGCTCACTGCGGGTCATGTCATACACCACGTAACTTAATGGGCGCAGAAAAAAGCGGCTCAACTTATGATGGCGCTGTAGTGGATGGCTGGATCGCACCGCCACTTAATGCAAACAACCCGACACCCACCACATGGAACGAAGATGAGCTGTATGCTTATCTGCGCAACGGTGTCGCACCTTTGCATGGATCAGCCGGCGGGCCCATGTCACCTGTCCCTCACCGCTTCCTCTCCACAGTTCCGGAAGAGGATGTCCATGCCATAGCCCACTATTTCGCTTTTGTTGATAATGCTGCTGTACGCGCAAAGCATGATAAAGATGCGCTTGCTCTGGCTATGAATCAGTCTTCTGTCGACCTGACCCATCCGGTCGTTGACCCGGATGCCAAGCTCTACCAGGGAGCATGTGCCGGCTGTCACTATAATTCAGCCCCGACACCAGCCTCAGGCAGGCCTGAACTCGCTTTAAATAACGCCCTCTGGCTTGACGAGCCAACGAACCTTTATCAGGCCATCCTGCGTGGTTTCACTGCTGAAGAAGGCCAGGCAGGCGTTGTTATGCCAAGTTTTTACAATGCGCTCTCTGATAAAGATATGGCACGACTGGCCGCCTACCTGCGCCGCACGCGCACAACACTGCCACCATGGACAGATCTGGAAAAGAAAGCAGCTGCCGCACGTGCAACTGTTGAGACTATTCCGGTCAATTCTTCTCACTAAGGCAGTCACGGAGCGACACAATGATCAAATTCAAACTCAACGGCCAGTACGTTTCCGTCGATGTACCTGAAGATACCCCTCTTCTGTGGGTGCTGCGTGATGAACTTAAACTGACCGGCACCAAATTCAGCTGTGGTATTGGCGAGTGCGGTGCCTGCACCGTGCATGTTGGCGGTCAGTCAACACGCTCCTGCATTACACCTGTCAGCTCCGTAATCGAAGCTGAAGTCGTCACGATTGAAGGGCTCGACCCACAGGGCCAGCACCCTGTGCAGGAAGCCTGGCGTGATATTCAGGTGCCTCAGTGCGGGTATTGCCAGTCTGGTCAGATCATGCAGGCTGCCTGCCTGTTAAAAACATATCCTGACCCAACCGATGAACAGATTGATGGCGTCATGGCTGGCAATCTGTGCCGTTGCATGACTTATCTTCGTATTCGTAAAGCAATCAAACAGGCTGCCGCTGCGGCACGTGAGGAGACACCATCTCATGGGTAAACTTGAACGTATTGCCATGCAGCAGGACCGCGCAGACGGTCTCAAAGCAACGCGACGCAGCTTTTTACTGACATCTGCCGGTTCAGCTTTCTTATTTGGCTTTGCCCGTAAGGCCAGCGCCAGTCAGATCTATCCTATTGCAGATGGTGCGCCTGAAAGCGGTGCTTTTGAGCCGACTATCTGGTCTTCTGTCTCACCTGACGGCCAGATCAACATCAATATCATCCGCGCCGAAATGGGCCAGCATGTTGGTACAGCTCTTGCCCGCATCATGGCGGATGAAATGGAAGCGGACTGGAGCAAGGTACAGATCACCCAGGTTGATACAGACCCGAAATGGGGGCTGATGGTCACAGGTGGTTCGTGGTCTGTATGGATGACGTGGGATCTCTTCCGTCAGGTAGGAGCAGCTGCCCGAACCGTTCTGCTTGAAGAGGGTGCGAAGCTGCTTGGCGTATCCCCTGCTCAGTGTATCGCACGAAAAGGGCAGATTATCGCAGGTAACAAATCTATCTCCTACGGTGACATTGTTCAGAAGGCGCACCCGACACGCACCTTCACACCTGAAGAAATGGCCAAACTGCCTCTTAAGCCCGTATCAAAACAAAGCCTGATCGGCAAAGACGTTAAAGCACTTGATATCCCGGCCAAAACCACGGGCCAGGCTATTTACGGTATTGATGCCACCCTTGAGGGGATGGTGTATGCACGCCCTAAACTGCCGCCCACCCGCTACGGCTCCAGAGTTCTGTCGGTTGATGAAAGCGGCGCGAAAAAAGTTAAAGGCTACGAACGCTACATCGTTATCGAAGACCCTTCAGACACTGTACCTGGCTGGGTTGTCGTTATTGCCTCATCATACCCGGCTGCTATTCGTGCAACGGATGCACTGAAAGTTACATGGGCTCCTGGCAAAACAGCCTCTGTTTCTGAACAGGACATTATTGATTACGGCCGTAAACAGATTGCCGACAAAAACGGCGGCGTTTATGTTTTTAATGACCCCGGCACAGATAAAGCTTTCTCTTCTGCCAGCAAGGTATTTGAGCAGACATACACCTGTGCTTCTGTCATGCATTACACCATGGAGCCCATGAATGCCCTGGCACGTCTGCACGACGGCAAATGGGAAGTTCATTGTGGCAACCAGTGGCAATCTCTTTTTCTGCCGGTCATTGCCAAAGCTCTGAGCGTGCCGGAAAAAGAAGTCGTTATGTGCAGCTACCTGCTGGGGGGCGGCTTTGGCCGGCGCCTGAATGGTGACTATGCCGTAGCCGCAGCTCTTATCTCTAAAGCCCTGAGTGGCAAAGCCGTTAAACTCATTCTGACCCGCTCAGATGACATGCAGTTTGACTCCTTTCGCTCACCCTCTGTGCAGACACTTCGTGCGGCCCTGAATGATCAGAAGGCTGTAACGAGCTGGCAGCATCATGCTTCTGCCGGCTGGCCGACAAAAGTTATGGCCCCTGCCTTTATGGAAAAAGGCGTTGATGGCAAACCCTATGATCAGTTTGCCATTGCCGGTGCCGATAACTGGTACGATGTTGGCCCCATGCAGGTACGTGCTCTGAGCAATGACCTGGCTGAAGCGACATTCCGCCCCGGCTGGCTACGCTCGGTCAGTGCAGGCTGGACATCCTGGGCTTATGAAGCCTTTATGGATGAACTGGCACATGATGCGGGGAAAGACCCTCTTGAGTTCCGCCTGGAGCACCTCAGGGCAACTGGCAGAAATGCCGGCAGCGCTCCGAACGCAGTGGGCGGTGCTGAGCGTCAGGCCAATGTTTTGCGCCGTCTGGCAGAAAAATGTGGCTACGGTAAAACAAACCTGCCGGCTGACACGGCCCTGGGCATTGCCACGACCTTTGGTCAGGAACGCAACATGCCGACATGGACAGCCGGTGCTGTACAGGTGCATGTGGACCGCAAAACAGGTGTCGTAACCTGCCAGAAAATCTGGCTGGTGCTTGATGCCGGCACAATTGTTGACCCTGATGGTGCGGCCGCACAAACAGAAGGTGGTGCTCTGTGGGGACTGAGCATGGCTTTGTTTGAATCAACCGAAATTGTTAATGGCAACCCTCAGGCACATAACCTCGACAATTATACCCCGATACGTATTGCCGATGCGCCTGAAATTGACATTGAGTTTATAAAAAGCACTGAAAAACCAACCGGCCTTGGGGAACCAGGTGTAACGGCTATTGGTGCAGCCATTGCCAACGCTGTCTTTAATGCGGTTGGTGTACGGCTGCGCCACCAGCCTATCCGCCCTGCTGATGTTCTTGCCGGCTTACAGGCTAAAACTGCAGGCTGAATATAAGACTGTCAAAAAAGGGCCACCTCCCTCGGGAAGTGGCCCTTTTTTATACTATCATACTATAAATACAGGGTACTCAGGCAGTCTGCGCCGCAGCTGAACGAATGGCACGTGCCATGGCCTCAACACCGTTACCCCGGTTTGTTGACAATGCCTGTACAAGCCCGAGGTCACGCAAAAATTTTGGATCTGTCTCCAGAATTTCTTCGCGTGAACGGCCTGAATAAACCCTGAGCAACAGGGCCACCAGGCCTGAGACAATAGCGGCATCAGAAAGCCCGGCAAAATACAGCCTGCCAGCTTCTTCTTTCGCTTCAAGCCATACCTGACTCTGACAACCAGGAACACGGTGTGCATCATTACACCATTCCTGTGGAAAAGCAGGCAGCTTGCGCCCCATTTCTATGATGAACTGATAACGCTCCATCCAGTCATCAAACAGAGCCAGCTCATCGCCTATCGCTTCAACAGCCTCAGCTGCTGTAGCCTCGGCAGGCAAAAGAAAAGGAGCATCCATCATAAAATAAACCGGCTAAGGTCACCCTTTTTAGCAAGTGGGGCAACTTTCTCTGTCACCTGAGAGGCAGGTACACTGATCTTCTCACCACTGCGATCAGGTGCCGAGAAAGAAATCTCCTCAAGCAGTTTCTCAAGCACAGTCGCCAGACGGCGTGCTCCGATATTCTCGACACGCTCGTTAATATCTGCGGCAAGATCTGCCAGAGCGTCAACAGCACCATCTTCAAAAGTCAGGCTGATGCCTTCGGTCTGCATCAGAGCTATATATTGCTTCAGCAAAGAATGCTCAGGCTCTGTCAGAATACGGCGCAGATCTTCACGTGACAGGGGCTGCAACTCAACACGAATAGGCAGGCGGCCCTGAAGTTCCGGCAAAAGATCAGACGGTTTGGCCAGGTGGAACGCACCCGAGGCAATAAACAGAATATGATCTGTTTTAACCGGGCCATATTTGGTGGAAACTGTCGTCCCCTCAATCAGTGGCAGCAGGTCACGCTGAACCCCTTCCCGAGAGACATCACCACCTCGCGAACCACCTTCTGACGAGCGGGCACAGACTTTATCAATTTCATCAATAAAGACGATGCCATTGTTCTGTGCGTGACTGACGGCTTCCTGTGTAATCGCTTCATTATCAAGAAGTTTGTCAGCTTCTTCGCGCTCAAGATAAGTTCTGGCAACAGAAATTTTCAGGCGGCGCTGCTGAGGTGAACGGTTCATAAAGCCTTTCATCATCTCGCCAAAATTGATGACATTACCTGGCATAACACCGGGCATTTCACCACCACCTGAAGGAGCGGCCTCAACAACAGAAATCTCGATTTCTTTGTCTTCAAGCTGACCATCACGCAGCATCGTGCGGAACTTGTTCTTTGTCTCTGCCGAAGCGCCCTGCCCGACCAGCGCCTCAACCAGACGATCTTCAGCAATCTGCTCTGCCTTAGCCTTCACTTCATGCCGCTTTAATTCACGAACCATGACGATCGAGGCTTCAACCAGATCTCTGATGATGCTGTCTACATCACGCCCAACGTAGCCTACCTCAGTAAACTTGGTGGCTTCTATTTTAAGAAACGGCGCCTGAGCCAGTTTTGCAAGCCTACGGGCGATCTCTGTCTTACCGCAACCGGTTGGGCCGATCATCAGAATGTTCTTAGGCACAACCTCTTCGCGCATACCTGCACTTAAACGGGAGCGTCTCCAGCGGTTACGCATAGCAATAGCAACTGCACGCTTTGCATCTGCCTGCCCTACGATAAAACGATCAAGCTCAGAAACAATCTCTCTGGGAGAAAATGTCGGAATTTCCATAACGCTGCCTCCCTTATTCTTTTACCGGACCGGCAGAAAGTGTTTCAACACGCACGGAGTGATTTGTATAAACACAGATATCGCCAGCTATTTTCATTGAGCGACGCACTATATCCTCTGCTGTCAGACCATCAACTGTCAGAAGTGCTCTGGCCGCAGACAGGGCATAATTTCCACCTGAGCCAATGGCGATGATACCGTCTTCAGGTTCAAGAACATCACCATTACCCGTCAGGGTATAAGAATGCTCATTGTCAGCCACCGCCATCATTGCTTCAAGCCGGCGCAGATAACGATCTGTACGCCAGTCCTTTGCAAGCTCAACACAGGCACGTTCAAGCTGACCGGGATAGCGCTCAAGCTTGGCTTCAAGGCGTTCGAGCAGCGTAAAGGCATCAGCTGTAGCGCCGGCAAAACCAGCGAGAATTGTGCCTCCCGGCCCTATACGACGCACCTTGCGGGCGTTACCCTTAATAACAGTTGCACCCAGCGTTACCTGACCATCACCAGCCATGGCAACATCCTGACCACGGCGAACGCACAAAATCGTTGTTCCGTGCCAGCCAACCGGATCGTATGAGGAAGAATCTGATTTAAAATTATTCATAATCATAAAAAATAGGGATTCCCTGCCAGAGCACAAGGGGGAAACTACGAGGGAAGTATTGCCTTAACTTCAGCCAGCAGTTCACTCCGCCTGTAAGGCTTATGCAGCACACGGGCATCATCAGGCAGAAGGCCCGGATCGGTATAGCCGGTCACAAAAAGAACCGGCAGACCAGGCTTCATTGCCGTCATTTTCTGTGCGGCTTCATTCCCGTTCATGCCTGGCATCATAACGTCCATAACGACCAGAGCTATCTCTTTATGCTGAGTAGCCAGAGCAAGGCCATCTGCACCATTATCAGCCTCGAGCACGGTGTACCCGACATGCCGGAGAAAACCGGCTGTAACAGCTCTGACACTCTCCTCATCATCAACGACCAGTATGGTCTGGCCATTTTTCTCAGAAGGCGATACCGGAAGAACTGTTCTTTCCCTGTTGTCAGGCACAACAGGAGCAGGAGCCGCTTCAAACTGCTTCAGGTCCTGCGTCATAACGGGCAGCCAGAGCTCTATCGAGGTCCCTCCGCCTGGCACACTGTCGACACGAATTTCACCACTGCAGTAATTGATAAAACCATAAATGACAGACAGGCTCATGCCCTTGCCGTGCCCGGTATCTTTTGTCGTAAAGAACGGATCAAAAATACGGGCCTGCGTTTCCTCGGTCATGCCCACGCCACGATCAACGACCTGAACCACAACCCATGCCTTCTCAGACGGTTGTGCTGACACACGCCCCAGCAAACGTGCTGACGTATAAACTGATACTGTAATACGCTCATCGCCTGGCTGTGCATCATGCGCATTCATACACAGATTAAAAACAGCAAGCTGAAGCTGTAAAATATCCGTCCAGACCGGAGGAAGTGGCTCAGAAGGCAAATTAAACTGTACAGACTTTAAACGCTCAGCCGCCTGCAGACTCTCTGACCCCAGCATATTACGCAGGTCATACGGCAGCGCAGAACCTTCCACAAAATCCTGCATTTCACGCAGCACACTGACAATATCGACTTTACAGCATGAAAAATGCCTCGGACGGCTGAAATCAAGCAGCTTTTGTGTCAGCACACCACCGCGTCGTGCAGCCTGTATGGCATTATCATATAATTTCGTAACCGCTGGCACTTTTGGAGGATCGAGCTCCTGCACCAGTTCGAGTGACCCCATAATTGCAGTTAGTAAGTTATTAAAATCGTGCGCAACACCACCTGCCAGCGTACCGATAGCCTGCATCTTCTGTGCCTGCTGCAGGCGCTGATCAAGGCTGAGAAGATCTGTGACATCTCTGTCAATAAAAACAGAATACTCATCAAGCTCGGGGCCGGCACCAGGAAAGGTTTCACGCGATTTCTGGCCAATTAAAATACGCGTCAGGTCATGCCAGCGTGTTTTACCATCAGCATCATTCAGCCTGATAACCTGCTGATCGCGCCCACCAGCAGCAAGCACACTCTGCGCTTCCCTCAGGCTGACAAGTCGCTCAGGGCTTACGATGTCCTCTTCCCGCTGCCCAAGAACATCTGTCAGAGAACAACCCAGCTGACTTGCCATCTGTTCATTCATACGAACAAACCGGTCCTGCTCATCTTTAAAAGCCAGACCGAAAGGCAGGTTATCAAGCAAAATACGCAGTAACGCCTGCTCGCGCCTGAGCGCTTTCTCCAGCCGGTAACGCTCTACGGCCTGTGCGACCATGGACAATAATGTCTCAGGATCCCATGGTTTATATACAAAAAATGAAATCTGCCCCTTATTCAGAGCAGATTCGACTGCCTGTATATCGGCATAGCCTGTCAGCAAAATTGCCCCGGCTGAAGACAGCCGACGCGCCTGTGTAAGAAACCCGTCTCCCGTCATACCAGGCATACGCTGATCAGAAATAATAACCGCAATATCAGACCGCTGCGAAAGAATACTCAGCCCCTCCTCGCCTGAAGCGGCCGTGAGCACATTATATTTCTCTTCAAACAGATCTGTCAGAGCGACGAGAATTTCAGACTCATCATCAACGATAAGAATAGCTGCCGGGGTAGTCTCCACCGTTTCAGGTCTCATCATAACAGCCCTTCTCCTCAGCGCTCCGATAAGGCACCCGTACAACAAAACAGGCCCCTTTACCCTGCTCTCCGCCAGTCACAGAAATACTCCCGCCATGAGCTTTAATAACCCCATAAGCAGTTGCCAGCCCGAGACCTGTTCCCGATCCTACAGGTTTTGTGGTAAAAAAGGGTTCAAATATTCGTTCTCTCAGATTTTCAGGAACCCCCGGCCCTGTATCAGTAATACGAATAACATAATCCTCCCCCTCCCGACCTTCGGTTGCCTCTTCGAGGGAGGAAAAAATATTTATCTCATCATAATTTTCTATATTATTGATTTCTTTATTATTTATTCTTTTCTCAGCGATAGCATCTGCAGAATTACTTAAAATATTCATAATAACCTGATTCACTAATGCAGCCTGACACACAAGTTCTGCCGGTGCATTCAGATGGCAAAATACTTTTATTTCCTGCCCAAATTTTGGAGCCAGAAGTGTCAGGACTATCTTCAGACTTTCAGGTACATCTACACGTGCAAACTCACCCTCTTCCAGACGTGAAAAACGACGCAGACTGGCAACAAGATCGCGCATTCTCGATAAACCAACCAGAGAAGCAGAGAGGCGCTCTTTACTCTTTGTTAATGCAAGCTCTGCCCCGTCAAAATCTGAGGTTTTTACGGCCTGAAGTGCTGTGGCTATGCCTTTCTGTACTGTACTCTCATGAGCCAGTACAAAGGCCAGGGGGTTATTAAACTCATGTGCGATACCTGCAGCCAGCTCTCCCAGAGACGCCATTTTAGCTGACTGCACAAGCTTGGCCTGTGCCTCAATCAGTTTACGATTGGCTGCTGCAAGATCTGCATTTACGCGACGTAAAGCATCTGCCAGAGCCATACGCGCCCGCGCACTTTCGACATGAGCTTCCTCACGCCTCATCTCATCCTGCAAAATTTTGCGCCGTACCAGGCTGCCTATACGCGCCATAAGCAGATCTGTTTCGATATCAGCGCCGACAAGATCATCAACCCCGGCAGAAAAAGCCGCGACTACGTTCTCTATCGTCATCCTGTCGGGCGTTACCATGCCCAGCACTCTGGTACACTGTCCGTTAATTTCACGGGCAAAAAGCAAATTACGTGCCATTTCAAGGCCATCAAACTGAGGACTGTCCATATCAATAATCACACAGTCAGGATGCTGCTGGCTTACACTGGTCCCGATATCATCAAAACGAGCCGGGTCATCTATAAGGCTCAACAAATAACCATGGCTGGTCAGACTCTCAAAAATTAACGGGCTGGTGCTATCCTGGCTTTCTGCCTTCCCGCCACGCCATGACCAGGCAACACTACCCGGCGTTGTGATAACTGTAACGGCAGGTGGTCTGAACCTGACACCTTCACTGGCTGGCATATCATCTTCATAACGACGCAAAAGCGTACAGATACGAAACACCAGCAATAACGGATCGGTATTCTGGCAAAAACAGACATCTGCACCGTTATTAAGCAGGTCACGCTCAAACTGAGTGTCTTCTCCGCTGGTAAGCACGATAACCGGCACACTTCTTGTCCCGGCTGTCAGGCGCAGTCTCTGGCAAAACTCCACAACGTTCATATCATCAAGCTGCTCAGAAACCAGCAGCAGGTCGGGCATATCCGAACCAAATCTGGCAAACGCAGACCGTCCATCCTCAAACAGGTGAAGATTCATACCGCTTTTAATCAACGCATCCTGAAACGGTTTTTTTCGTGTTTGCCCACTACTGACAAACCATAATGTACCGGAACGGGAATTCATGACCTGCTTAACCTTAAAGGTGGTTTTTTAAGGCAGATTAACCGCCAGAGCTCAATCCGTCATACATGCGCATATCGCCCGTTTTGGCGAATAAAATAAATGTGCTCACAGAAAACCTGTACAGCCAGACCTGCTGCTGGAAAGCATCAGGAAAATGCAACAGTGTTCTTCATGCGGATTGTTTCGTATACTAACAGGAATTTCTGCTCAACTACCTGAACAGCATACCAGATCCAACTGACATGCCCATGCTGCCTTAAGGAAAGCCCAGACTATGAATTCGCGCTCTGACGATAAACTTTCTCACGCCTCAGCACCTTCCTCTTTCGTTCAAAAGTTTTTCTCTGCAACTTTTGCCATGCACGTCTTACGAACAGGCATATGGGCTGTATGTTATTTTATTTTTTACTTTGTGCAGCAGCTTGCAGAACTTCTGGCCCCTTTCCTGTTTATTGCCGGCCTGGTATGGAAAATTATCCCCATAGCTGTCAGCTCTCTCAACCATGCAACAGCGTCGCTGGATCAGCAGGCTAAAGATATAATCAGCTCTGCAACATCAGCCATACCTTCACATATCGATATTGCAGGACATGTGCTCACTCCGGATGGCCTCATTCGTGATGGTATTATGCTTATGCTCCTTGCTGCAGCGGGTGCAACACTGGCAACACTGGCAGGAAAATACATGTAAAAATCAACAGGATATCTGAGCTACAAACGATAAAAAAACCTGCTGAAAAGCAGGTTTTTCAAAGCGGCCTTAATAAGGCTGATATATTCTTCCCGCCGGTGGCCAGAAGTAAACAATATCATCCCACCAGAACCAGAGCGCACATAACACACAAAACGCAAGGAAAAGGCTGGCGCTCCAGGCGACACGCCAGAAGCCACCATTCAGAGACAATGCACGTAAATGTGCAACAAAATCTGACCGTTTTTCTTTGGACGGAAAAAATTTTCCGGAAAACACCCCGCGCAAAAACGCGATAAACAGCGATACAATACCCTGTATTTTCTGCCCTATACCAGGAACCTCAGGCAGAGTGCCCGTCTGAGCAGACATTGCTGACGCACCATAAGCCTTCTCAGCCGGAGAAACCGGTTGTTTCAGCTCCCCCGTAAACTGATACTCATACTGCTGTACATGAGGTTCTGAAGCATCAGAAGACCACGACGTATCTGCCGGAGCATACGCGACATCCTCTCCTGCTTTTGTCGCATCGGTCGATACAGAAGAGGTATCCTGGTACGGCTCCTGCTCTGCCGGAGATGGCGCCGCTTCTCTTATCCTTATCTCGGCATGGACAGAATGAGGTGTTCTCTCTGTCTCTGTCTCAACAGAAGCAGCTACCTCAGGAGCCGGGGCCGCCGCAACAGGAGCAGCTACCTCAGGAACCGGGGCAACCGCAACAGGAGCAGGCACCTCAGGAGCCAGGGCCACCTCAACAGGAGCAGCAACTTCAGGAGCCGGGGCC
>NZ_JOMN01000057.1:0-2236 GCF_002153485.1 Acetobacter sp. DmW_043
CAATCATACCTGTCAGACCACTTAGCGCATCAGCCCGCATACAGAATGTTAGTATCTGATTGAATTTTTTATATTTTTTTTCTTTTAATGATAAGGTTCCATAATGAACCAGAGGCTGCCATGAGTGTAAATGTGTAATGTCAGAAATTAGTATAAGATAACTAGTAATCAGCAAAAGCTGACCAAAACCGTTCAGGCCAATAGTTTGTACAGTCCACGGAATAAAAATAAAACTACAAATAGCGTTGAGCACTTTTCCGATAACAATCACGGTTGTGTTGCTCATAATGCGTGAGAATGCTGTTTTTCCTTTTTCCTCCTTCATCAATCCGATACCCGCTTCGTCGTCATCATCGTATGCAGCGATGATAAGGAAAAATTTACTTCTTTGAAAGGTAGAAATATGTGCATTAAATTACACGTGAAATAGGCCATACTCTGATTTTCTCTGATGTTCCAGAACGTTCTGCCTGGCTATAGCGTGGCATGCTTTCAGTATCAAATCTGTTTTGTCAGATAAAAAATCTGAAGAATTCAGAAAACCTCGATAAACGTCATTTTTAAACTATCCGGGTATCGCATATAAAAATGCGAGTTTATTGAAAAACCTCTCGACAAGGTTACGCTCCCTGTAAAGAGCGAAGTCGGTTTCTCGTCGTGTCATTCTGTTGCGTTTATGCGGGATAACAGGGGTAATCCCGCGCTCTGTCAATCGGTCGATCAACCTGTCTGCGTCATACGCCCTGTCAGCAAGGAAGGCATCCGGATCGATGTTTTCGAGCATCGGTTCTGCCTGGCTGATATCTGCATCCTGCCCCGGTGTGAGATTGATCTCCACCGGATTGCCCAGGGCATCGCAGATGGCGTGGATCTTTGTGCTCAGTCCGCTTCGTGATCGTCCGATAGCCTGATCCGAGCCTCTTTTTTGAGAGCTCCGGCACTATGCTGATGCGCCCGGACAATCGCGCTGTCTATCATCATGTATTCATTGTCATGACCGGCCGTCAGATAACGGAAAATCCGCTCAGTAACACCACTTTCACACCAGCGGCGCAGACGCCGGTGAATGTTCTTCCAGTCTCCGAAACGGGCTGGAAGATCACGCCAGGGGATGCCGGCACGATAGCGAAACAGACGCCTCGCAAAGGACTTCGAAAAAACTATCGCATCTGCCACAGCATGGCTCATTATCGCTCATGTCCGCAGAATACTGAGAAAAATTACTCAAACCTCTTTTTGAGGCAGACTCTAAGAGATATCGACTTTTGGTTGAAAATCGTGTTTTTGTAAGAAGATGAAGCGAGGTCGACATCTTGTTTTATCCAATTAAATCATTTTTGCTCTACTATCCGGATGCCCCATATGCCGTTTCAGCCTGATATTCCTTATGCTTCAGAGAACCTGATTACCACCCTTTTTAATAACATTATGGTGGATGATGATATAGACCTGAACGCAACGTATCCTTATCAGGCTAATACCGCATGTAATCAGGAAGAGCTTGAAGAGTGTTATCGTATAACATGGCAACTTTTGGCGCGAAGATCGAGACTACAGGAGTTTCGCCGTATTCTCATAAAAATAGCATTAAGACGGAAAGCTCTTTTTGAAGAACAGGAATTTTATAAAGAAATTCGGGCACAGTTTAAACATATGCGTTTTGGGTGCTCTAATTTTGATAGACGTCATATATATCCATGGCAGTTACATTTTATAACCTGCCAGATGGGTTTTTTACAGGATGCCTTTCGTAACGGACAACGCTTTAAAACTTTTAGAAAAGCTTTGCTTTTATGGGGTGTTTTACACCCATTGTTATTTAGGCAGACCTTAAAACGCCTTGCAGCTTTTAAACCTGCCACACCCGAAAATTTTAAAAATTTTCAGAAAAACGAATTAAAAAAAATTATTGACGTCCTAAATTTTGATCAAAAAGTTACAGGACATCAATTTCATTCACTTCGTAAAATTATAAGCCGTCGTACAGCTTATGTGGATACGTTACGAGTTATTCGTCCAAATAAGGAGCTTGATGCTTTATCAATCTTCCTTGCGACTATTAACGGACTAATGGGTGATATGCATGATGAGTTAATTCTTAGTCATATCACAGGGGATAGTAACTATAATAAAGAACAATTTTCGTTGCCTGATATTATTAATGTGCGTCTAAAAGCTTTGATTGAAGCTGAGCAGTTGTCAGAAAATTTATAAAATTTAAATTGATATAAAAGAG
>NZ_JOMN01000058.1:0-2956 GCF_002153485.1 Acetobacter sp. DmW_043
TCACTCACAGGCTCATCCTCCATAGGTAAGCCTGCGAATCACAATCTCTCGCTCAGTTCAATAAATTAACAGGTCCTGAGCCTACGGCGTGTCGTCAGTTAAGGAGGATGATGACTGAGGCAAACTGCACGGCTGCGAGGAACGTTGATTTCAGTTTATCGTAGCGTATTGCGATGGCACGGAACTGTTTGAGTTTATTAAAGAACCGCTCGACAAGATTACGCTCCCTGTAAAGAGCGAAGTCTGTTTTCCGCTGCATCGTTCTATGACGTTTTGGCGGAATGACCGGGGTAACGCCGCGCTCTGTCAATCGGTCGATCAACCTGTCTGCGTCATACGCCCTGTCAGCAAGGAAGGCATCCGGATCGATGTTTTCCGGCATCGGTTCCGCCCGGTTGATATCCGCATCCTGACCCGGTGTGATGTCGATCTCCACCGGATTGCCCAGGGCATCGCAAATGGCATGGATCTTTGTGGTCAGTCCGCCCCGGGATCGTCCGATGGCCTGATCCGCGCCCCCTTTTTGAGAGCTCCGGCACTATGCTGATGTGCACGGACAATCGTGCTGTCGATCATCATGTATTCATTGTCATGATCGGCGGCCAGATAACGAAATATCCGTTCGGTGACAACGCTTTCACACCAGCGGCGCAGACGCCGGTGCACGTTTTTCCAGCCTCCGAAACGTGCAGGAAGATCGCGCCATGGAATGCCTGCGCGATAGCGATACAGCACCGCCTCCACGAACAGACGGTTGTCTGCAGCAGTGCCTCCAACATGCCCCTCACGACCCGGAAGAAGGTCTTTTATCCGCTCCCACTGGTCGTCACGCAAGCCATAGCGCCGCATCTGTTTCTCTCCCTCAAAACCGGGAAAACAGTCAGTGGGGCAGTGGGCTGATAAACAGATTCGACTGGTGGTTGTAACTGTCCTGCAGGGACGTTTCCCGCATTTCAGTATAGACCCTAAAACGGTTGTTTTGTTGAAGCCTGTTAAGGCTCGTATCGGGCAACCACATCCTGATATCCGGATGGTTCGCCGACCGGCACCCGTAGAAGTAACCCAGATAGATGAATGGGATACGCTTTTAGCAGCATAAAGATTCCTCGATTTTTTGTGCTATTGTGGCGCGATAGCTTATATCTACTTCTATCTGGATTTTCTTTACGTTCTGCCTTGTGCGCTGCTCTCTAGCCTTTATCGGCAGATCAGCATCTCAAGACCTTGCAAGAGGCCGCCGCATAGCCTGCGATTCCAAGCAATTATGCGGTGCAGATTATAGAGAGGCATCCTTAATCGGGTGCCTCTTTTTTTTGCCCTCCGGCCCGGTTTCAAAGGTTGCTGATGAAATATAAGCAATGTCGTCCACCACGACTTGAATGCATCAGATAAAGCAGTCGGGAAATTCACCGACTGGTATATTTCTGGCGCTCTGATTTACTCCCCGAAGTTCTATAAAGCGCGGATCCGATTTAAGGGGACGGGAACGCTTTCCCGATCTGGAAAGCAAACGCCAGAATTGGCGTTCGTCCAGGGTGTCCAGTATGGCTGGCACCCTTTAAAAACTACCTAGCAAATTTCTTTTTGTAGAAATTAAAAATAGAAAATACAATTTTATAAAAAATAACAGCAAATATAAATGAAAATACTACCCATAAAATAACCCATAAATCATCGTAGTTTTCGCCTCCAACATACCCATCTTTCCATATTGCAAATTTATTTGCGTATTCAACGCTTATAAATTTTGCAGGATCTATCAGCCGAAGCCCTATATATAAAAAAACGAAAAATATAAATAAATTCAATGATTTACGAGAAATTGTTGTTACCATTATTCACAACCTCTATTGTTCCAAAAGAGTTAAGCCCTTTTACCCCTGGTACTTGCATCTGAGGTGTTCGCAATAAAGTATTTCTCAAAAGTGCAAAATCTGTATTCTTTGAGAGTGTTATACATCCATCTGACAAAACACCGGGATGAAGCCTGAAATTACCCCGCTTCACACCTTTAATGAAAGTGAAGTCATCTATCATTCCATCATCACGATACAACGCAAACCATTCAGAGTGACGAAAAACAGCGCCTGAATGATATTGATTATATAAATCTTTAGCCCAGGCAATTCCTTTTGCTATCAAACCACCAGAAGACCGGGATACTATCCAGTATTTACCTTCAGGAAGAGATCCTTGGCCTGGAATATATCCGCACCCGCCTCTGTTTCTATAAATTCCGTCTCCTGAAAAAGCCTCAAAACTCCCGACTCCAGGAAATGTTAAAGATGAATAACGATCTCCATTTAATATAAACTTACCATTTAAAGGAATTTAACTTTAATCCATTTAATAATTAGTCAAGTAAATGAAAACAATAACAGTAATTATGTTTAAATCAAAAAATATGAATAACAAGTATCAAAAATCAGGCTCTTTCAGACCCATTACCCGCGCTCTAAGTGCTTCAAAGCGTTCTATCTGTACGGGCATTTGCTTGCGTAAGTAGTTCCGCCTTATGGGTGGCGCGGCTTTCGGTGTCACCTTTCCGCCGTTATCATTTAGCTGGTTAAGCCGTTTAACCATGCCCCGGCGTTGCTCTGACTTCATCTCTCTCTGCTCCTGTTATTCATAGCATCAGCAAAGCCCCGCCAGTGCTCAAGGCCGCGCCACAAACCGCGCATGGCTATGGAGTGACCAGCCGGCAAAGGCTCAGGTGTTCTGCTTTTTTCGTTGGTAAGTCTGTCCGATTTGAACAGGGCAGAACGTGCGGTCTCCATTGAAATACCGAAGTGTTTTTGCAATGCCCTTAAGGTTAGACCCGCGTGCCCTCATCTTACGGACAGCACGCTGCAAAGCCTCATTATCTGCCAGCTAGGCTCAGGACCTGTTAATTCATTGAACTGAGCGAGAGATTGTGATTCGCAGGCTTACCTATGGAGGATGAGCCTGTGAGTGA
>NZ_JOMN01000059.1:0-483 GCF_002153485.1 Acetobacter sp. DmW_043
GGCTCTTAAAAAGCTGGTCTGTGCCCTCTGGGCGCAGTCTGATGGTCTGAAATCTTTCCGTGCTGCTCTGGCAGAGCATGATCTGCTCATGCGTGAGGGAGACCGCACAGAGACGCGCCCAGGAGCCCATATCATTGAAGACAGGAAGGGCACGCTGATCGGCAGCTTTACCCGCCTGACCAAAGTTCGGATGGCAGAGTTCCGCACATTGCTTGCTCAGGAAAAACAGCAGACAGCGCCACCCATAAAACCTGTTCTGCCAACGGGGCGTATCCCGGTCAGGGGCATGGAGGACTATCTCAAAAAGACAGCACCTGAGCCGGCAGTGCGCAGAACACACAGAGCGATGAGTCTGGACGAGATCAGGCAGCGTGCCTGTATCGCGGGGATTATCATACAAAAGAAGACCATTCTCACCCGTCAGGCACCGGAAAGCAGCCTGGCTCCCCTGGACCGCACACACAGTCTGACGCAATGGACACA
>NZ_JOMN01000060.1:0-341 GCF_002153485.1 Acetobacter sp. DmW_043
CTGTCTGTGGTGGTCGGCTATGCCGGGACAGGGAAGAGCACCATGCTGGGTGTGGCCCGCGCGGCCTGGGAAGAGGCTGGATACCGGGTACGCGGTGCGGCGTTATCGGGCATTGCGGCGGAAGGGCTGCAGGGCGGCGCCGGGATTGAGAGCCGTACGCTTGCCTCATTAGAGCTGGCCTGGTCCAGAGGACGGGACCGCCTGGAGCGTGGCGATGTGCTGGTGGTGGATGAGGCTGGCATGGTGGGCTCACGTCAGATGGAGCGGGTGCTCTCAGCTGCGCATGAGGCTGGTGCCAAAGTTGTTCTGGTGGGTGATCCCGAACAGTTGCAGGCGATTGA
>NZ_JOMN01000061.1:0-494 GCF_002153485.1 Acetobacter sp. DmW_043
GCGCATGAGGCTGGTGCCAAAGTTGTTCTGGTGGGTGATCCCGAACAGTTGCAGGCGATTGAGGCAGGTGGTGCGTTCCGGGCGGTGGCTGAGCGGGTCGGGTCAGTGGAGATCACAACTGTGCGCCGGCAGCGCGAAGACTGGCAGCAGGCTGCGACGAAGGAGCTTGCGACAGGACGGACAGACAGGGCCCTGGGACGCTATGAGGAAGCGGGTCTTGTGCGCGGGCATGAGACCCTTGATGAGGCCCGGGCCGGCGTGGTCCGGGGGTGGGATAAAGCCCGTCAGGCTTCACCAGAGGATAGTCAGATTATGCTGGCGCACCGGCGTGTCGATGTGCGGGCACTGAATGAGGCAGCGCGTGGGATCCGCAGGGATGCGGGTGAGCTGGGCGAAGATGTGCTGGTCTCCACAGCTCAGGGTGAGCGGGTGTTTGCCGAAGGGGAGCGTGTCTACTTCCTGCGCAATGACCGGGAGATGGGGGTAAAGAACGG
>NZ_JOMN01000062.1:0-293 GCF_002153485.1 Acetobacter sp. DmW_043
GGCCACCTTTTGCGTTCAATTGATCGCTTTGTCGATCTGGACGGCCTGCGTGAGCATCTTCGTCCATTTTACAGCGGCACGGGGCGGCCTTCAATCGATCCCGAGCTGATCATCAGGATGTTAATCGTTGGCTACGTGATGGGTATTCGGTCCGAGCGACGGCTATGTGAAGAAGTCCATCTTAACCTGGCATACCGGTGGTTCTGTGGCCTTGGTCTCAACGGCCCTGTACCTGATCATTCGACATTCTCGAAAAACCGGCACGGACGCTTCCGGGAGAGTGATCTGCTTCG
>NZ_JOMN01000063.1:0-2653 GCF_002153485.1 Acetobacter sp. DmW_043
TCCGCTTTGTCGACCGGGATTTCTGGCGGCAGATCGTCCTGAACCTGCCAGTTGTGCATTTTGCGGGAGATTACCACGGACCGCTGTTCTGAGCCAGAGTCGATGAGCCTGTCTCCGACTGTCCCGGTTCGTCTGGGCAATATCGCGCGTTTCATGAGCGCGTATCCACAACAGGAGTGCCGATAGTCTTCTGTCTGAAAGTAATGGATCTCTGAATGTGATAATGAATACTTTCAGTTACTATAAAACGCGATCTGCCTATTTTTATCGTTACGATCCTGCCTGATGCAGCAAGTCTGTATGCTGACCTGCGTGAAATACTGAAGCTGCTGCTGACTTTTGAAATAGAAAGAAGCACCGGAACGCTGCTGCAGGACACCATAAAGTTTCTAAGCCAGCCTGCATTCTGATCAATCGAAGACTGTTCTTTCACCTGCCTGAGAATAAAGTAACGTACAGAACGCGATGTAATCAGCCTACGACCCGCAATACGACATGATGAAATATCGCCAGAGCCGATAAGTCTGTATGCTGTTTCACGTGAAAATCCGAAGAATTCAGCACTCCTCCCGGTTCTGATTGCTTCTGGAAAATCGACTATTTCCTGCATCGTTCTGCTTTCAACCTGCACTTTGTTGAAGGTAGCTTCGATCCAGGCACTGGAAATAAAAATTGCAAAAACCGTTTCAATTTTCGGAATCGAAACGAACAATGATGCGGCATGATGTGCACGGCCTGCCGCTCCGGTCACATCGCACTCGTATTGCCTGCACTTATTCTACGAAAAACAGACTGGAGAGAGATTTTCCGTTTCCGGGACCGGTCGGGCCGCTTTGCGGGAAAAAAAACTGAATTCTGGCTTCAGGCCGCTCCAGGCACACGGCGGTTCCTGTGCAGCATGAGCTGCGTCAGGAGTTCATTCCGGCTTGCTATTCTGCGGTTCATAATCACGCAGTATATCAAGAATTTTTTTGGGAAGTGGTGGAAGAATCAGAGCCGGAGATTTCATGTGCGCAGGTTTTTCTTTTTCTCCCATGTCCGTTGCTACCGGGGAGGCATCCGGAGAAGCTGGCTCGGGAGCAGCCATACCTGCCTTGTCAGCGGCGTCTTCTGTCCAATCATCATACAGGTGTGGATCATAAGTGTAACCATAGACCGGGTCCTGCCGTGCAATGGATCCGCCATCCCGCATGATATCCAGTTCGTGCACGATCACCTCTGGCAGAGAAAGATCACTCAGCAGCCACACGATATCCGAACCCTCGAGCAGAGTCCGGCTTCCCGGGGCGGAAGGCTTTTTCAGACCCCAGTCCTGAAACCACAGCGCATAACCAAGAGTCGCCCGGGTCATACCCTCATCCCGCGGATCGTCCATGAAACTTCGGCTCGCTGTCAGACAGCCAGGATCGGTTTCACATGTCGGGCGGTAGGGAGGCCACACGTTGTCCGTGGGATGTATCGGCAGATAGGCACGGCAGGCCAGAACATCCATGGCGGCAAGAATATGCGCGACGGGTCCGAAATGTTTTTTTATTTCGTCAAGTGTACGTTTGCTGAGATGATTCTTTTCTCTCTTGCTGGCTTCCCATTTCTCGCTGGCATCCAGCTGCTCGATTGCTTCCCATTTCTCTCTGGCTTCTCGTTTTCTCTTTCTCAGCATGCGCGAGGGGGTGGAGGGCTCCATTACATAATCATCAACAGTGCTGAACGGATCAATCCCCCTGCGGCCCGTCTGAAACACGGACAGGCAACGCTCCCACGATATGGGTATGTCGGGATGATGCAGCGACAGACGGGCAGCGATATGTAGCGCCCGGCCAATGTAGCGGCATCCCTCTTCAATGATGGTGGCCCGGATCGCACTATATTTTGAAAAACCGTACCGTGGCATGGTCGTTTTCAGCCTCGCGCCGATATCGACAATCTGCATCTGCAACTGCCAGAGATGATGCTCCTGATAGAGGTTCTGGAGTTCGAGAGCCTTGTCGAGACTGGAGAGCGGCTGTGCATGAATCTGGTCGTGCAGTTTCCGCCTGACCGATCCAAGATCATCCAGCGTCTGGAGGTCGAACGGCCTGAGAAAATCCAGGAACTGCCGCCCCGATGTGCGCAGGCAAGCCAGTAACTGCAGATGATGCCGTTCCAGAAGCATCATTTCCAGATGGAGACAGTCGTCCGTGACGGGAGATGACCTGTCACGGCTATCGGAGCACATGGTGCTGTGTTTCTGTATCCTGCTCCGGCGCCCGGCCGTAAAATTCCTTTCGGCAGCGACGAGAAGACCTTGAAGAACAAAATTGTCGCTCTCGCGCAGTCGGTTGGAATCGAAGAAAACCCGAGTTTTTTCTGACGTTTTTCCCGTTTCACTCATGGACAGAATCCTTCTCCCGCAGCCCGGTCAGTCCGTCGGATCCGGTCCGCTTCTCCTGCGTGATGACTTCCGTGCGACCATGTGCAGTTCCTGCCGACGGATTCTGATGCTGTCATGATCCGCCGGCCGCGTCCGACGCGCAAAACGCGCCAGCAGAAGACGGTCGCACACTGCGCAAACAGCTTCAACGTCAAAAGCCGCAAGCGCCTCGGACAGCACCTGGAGGGTTCGAAGAACCGTTGGTTGATGCGCTTGGTTCGTGATTTCAGGCTTTTGGCGATT
>NZ_JOMN01000064.1:0-2759 GCF_002153485.1 Acetobacter sp. DmW_043
AAATGATAGAGATATAATTGAATACCCAGTAAATTATTTTATAAACTCTCTAGCAGAAAATATGCCTACGGACTGGTTTCCTCAAGGATATGAGAGTGTGATGTTAGGAGGACAAAGTACAATTTTATTTAATAAAGGTAGAAAGATAATAATCGATCCTCATCAATCATTAAGCATCTGGGGAATGCCTTATGGCTCTTTTAATGCAGGTTGTTCTTTGTGTGTATTTTCAACCGGAGATGTAGCAAGCGGTGCAGGAGGGCAAGCTGCGCTGTCAGGTATAGACCCACGCTTAGGAGCGTTTTCTATCGCACATGGAGATAATGCAATTGCAGCTTTTTATTTGGGTGAAAGTAATAATTTAACAAGGCTTGTTCTTCAAGTAGAAAAATTTGATTCAGATGGATTTATACTCAAAAATAAGTTATCTTCTGAGCAATTATCTGTTTTGCACCATGGAATGTACGTTAGTACAAATGTACGTGCTCAAGATATGTCATCCGTTGATAATTACGGTCGCCCTACAGGTTATTTATATTCAGGAATTATAAGTGGATGGAATTCTTCTCGTATTAATGTTTATGGATGGTCCGTATTAGGTGCCAAAGATAAATATTTAGAAAAAAATATTATTCCAAATACAAATAAAAATCCAGATGGAAAATGGACTAATTTAGATAAAAAATCTTCTTATACCTTTCCTGTTGTTTATATAGGTGATCCTGGAAAATATTTTGGAGAAAACGATTACGTTATTATGGATATGGATCGAGTATATGGGGATCATGCATCATCAAATGCTAACAGCTATGAACGTAATGAATTCGACATGCGTTGGTCTCATGTAAACAAGAACCATGAAGCAAGCTTCCATGGTTATACTTTATCTTTTGAATGTAACGAATGTGCAGCCTCGTATCCATTTACTGAAGATAGTTACGGATATTTAGTAAATGGTCCATATGAATTGCCAGCAGCGTATATAGCCCAAGTTGATGGAGATGCTTTAGAATATAAAGGGTATTCAACATGGATTCCTGGCAACGGAGCTGCCAACTCTTCCATTATTGGTTCTCGTCATATCATGTTCGATTTTTCTAGCTACTTACCGTCCAATAATACATTGCACTTTGGAGCAAGATCTTATCACGACTTGGAAGGTATTTCTGATTGGAGAAGTTACGATGTAAGGCTCGGTCTTATAGTTGATGGACGACGAGAAAGAGACCGATTTGAAGGAGGTTCATCAATGAGCGATTTAGCTTGGAACTTAAATGGAAAACTAGGTTCAATTTGCTTAGTTCAACCTGATGGAAAAACAGAAGGAGTATGCCTTGAAGGTAATGGCGGAGAAAATGTTCCTGGACGACTTAATACTCAGCAGTTATCTGCAAAAGTAATTTCGACTTCTTTATATTTAAGCTCACCTCAATATGGAACATCAGATCATTTCCAAACTTTTATAGAAATCAAAGCGCATAAGCATAGAGAAGGTGATAGAGTTTGGTGTCATGACTGTTTGAATTCTCACCAAAATTCAAGGCATGGAACTGGTAGATGGATATATTTAGACAGCACTTATGTTTGGCGAAGTGATGATGGCTATTTAGCTAAAGATTAATATAAAATAAAATTGGATGGTTCGAAGGGATCTCCGACAAACCCTTAACTTACGTTTTCAAACAATCTCTCACGGCTCCCCCTCTTCAACATCAAAGAAACCTGAAGGGTTCTAAAAACCCCCTGGTTTTGAGACTGTCTGTGTGTTTCTCTACCGCCTGCGTGGATTGGGGAGATGTAGCATGAAGCAGTCTGGTTTCTTTGATGTTGAAGAGCGGCCTGCCCGATTGAGCGGGCTCGGTGATCAGCTCGAAGCGTTTTCGCGGGTTATGGATTTTGAAGTCTTCCGTCCTGACCTGAACAAGGCACTGGCGTATTCAGACGGGAGCAAAGGCGGTCGTCCTCCCTGTGATGCTGTTCTGATGTTCAAAATTCTGGTGATCCAGACACTGAACAATTTGTCTGATGAACGGACGGAATATCTGATTAACGACAGGCTTTCATTCATGCGTTTTCTCGGTCCGGGTCTGACAGACCGCGTGCCTGATGCCAAAACACTCTGGCTGTTCCGCGAGCGTCTGACGCAGGCGGGTGCCATTGAAACACTGTTTGATTGCTTTAATACCACCCTGCGGAACGCCGGGTATTTACCGATGTCAGGCCAGATCCTGGATGCCACACTGGTGACAGCTCCAAAGCAGCGCAATACCAGTGCGGAGAAGGAGGATCCCACAGGACTGGCAGGATAAGCCATCAAAATTGTCTCACAAAGACCGTCATGCACGCTGGACACTGAAGTTCACCAAAGCGAAGCGTCAGGATGATGGAACCATGCCATCCAGCGATCTTGCCATCCCGTTCTTTGGCTACAAATCCCACGTCTCCATCGATCGGAAGTTTCGGTTTATCCGGAAATGGAAGACAACACATGCTGCCGCCAGTGATGGGGCAAGGCTGCGCGAGGGCGTAGCCGTCCAGCGGGGGACAGCCCCCAATCCGCTCAAAGCGCAGACCGGATGCCATCGCAAAAACCGTCAATCAAATCGCCAAAAGCCTGAAATTACCAGACAAGCGTATCAATAAAGGGTTCTTCGATCCCTCTAGGCTCAGGACTCATTCTTTGAGATAGAAGATGACGCTTGCAGCGATATGGATTGCGGACATGAAGGTATGAGCGCAGCGGTCGTATCGTGTTGCCA
>NZ_JOMN01000065.1:0-1678 GCF_002153485.1 Acetobacter sp. DmW_043
ATACGATAGTGCTGCCCTTCGCCTGAGCGGTCGCGTATCTCACCTCGACGATGGAAGCTGATGGCGCGCTTGAGGGCATGATGGGCCTCGCCCTTGTTGAGACCGATCTGAGCCTGGCGCTGGAGACCGGCGTCGAGAATCCAGTCGATCCATCAGCCGATTGGCCGCCGCCGAATTTGCGCCAACTTCGAACTGTCGCAGCCATACGAAGCGGGTGATGCGACCATCCACCGTATTCTCTAACAGATGAGCCAAATTCTCGCTCAGGGCTGGTGTTATGCGATGGGCGATACGATCTTCGATCCTGCGTTCGGCCTTGACCAGTGCATCGGCACAAAGGCGCTCAATCGTTGAGAAACCGGGAAGGATTGTGCGGGTGCGGCGACACTCTGCAACGAAGCGACGGGCAAGATCCTCATTCGATGTCGCCGCCTCGGCTTCCCGAGCGATCCAATCGCGCAAATCCCGTGCGCCCCGCCCCGAAAAGGAGCGATAGCCGTAGATCCGGCGTAGGTCCGCCAGATGCTCATGCCGGGTCTCCTCGCGCGCGGCATAGAGGAGTAGATCGTCACGGCTCAGCCCGAGCTGGGCCGCGATGAAATCAGATACCTGTGCCGGGATCAGCTCGCCAGGGGTGAGTACCCGGCCCGGGTAGCGCAGGACGCACAGTTGCAGCGCGAAGCCGAAACGGTTGTGGGCGCGCCGGCGCTGGCGGATATGCCCGAGATCCTCATCGCTAAGGGTATAGTGCCGCAGCAGATCACCTTGATCGACCGGTAAGTGAAACAGCGCCTCGCGCTGTCGATCGGTCAGGGTCACGCGACGCGGCATACATGCTCCTTATTCTTTCCAAGGTAAGGTTTGAGATAGTTTGATTGCGATGCTGGTTAAGATACACAATAGTGCAAGCTTATGTGCTCATGTTCGTCACCGCTTCAAACCAACGTTTAAGAAACATGCTGATCGGATATGCCCGCGTCTCCAAAGCCGATGGTTCCCAATCCCTCGACCTCCAGCACGACGCCCTGCGTGCCGCCGGTATCGAGCCAGGTAATATTTATGATGATCGTGCATCCGGTAGCCGCGATGATCGGCCCGGCTTAGCTGCATGCCTCAAATCCTTGCGCGACGGCGATGTGCTGGTGGTCTGGAAACTCGATCGCCTCGGGCGCTCGCTCGCCCACCTGGTCAACACCGTGAAGGATCTGTCAGACCGCAGGATCGGCCTGCGTGTGCTGACCGGAAAAGGCGCTCAGATCGACACCACGACCGCATCCGGCCGCATGGTGTTCGGTATCTTTGCCACTCTGGCCGAGTTCGAGCGGGATCTGATCCGCGAGCGCACCATGGCTGGCCTTGCCGCAGCCAGAGCGCGCGGACGAAAGGGAGGGCGAAAATTCGCCCTGACCAAAGCACAGGTGCGTCTCGCCCAGGCCGCCATGGCGCAGCGCGACACGTCTGTTTCCGATCTGTGCAAGGAACTCGGGATCGAGCGCGTCACTCTATACAGATATGTCGGACCGAAGGGCGAGCTCAGGGATTATGGGAAGCGCGTTCTCAGCTTAGCGTAGGATTTCGCCCCCTCCCGCAAACGACCCCTGGCAGCTCATATACTTTGAATGGTTTTTATAATGTGTTTAAGGACTGGTGCGCATCTGCTGAATTGCCCGTGCAGTGT
>NZ_JOMN01000066.1:0-550 GCF_002153485.1 Acetobacter sp. DmW_043
AACGGGCTTCAGTGGAAAGATGCTCCCAAAGCGTATGGCCCGCACAAGACTTTATACAATCGTTTCATCCGGTGGAGCCGCCTGGGTGTCTTTGACAGGATCTTTAAAACTCTGGCAGAACAGGGGGGCCGTTCGAAGCGCCTGATGATCGATGCGACGCACCTTAAAGCGAACAGAACGGCAGCCTCTCTGCTTAAAAAAGGGCTTTTCCCCGCCATATCGGACGCACAAAAGGCGGTCTGAACTCAAAACTTCATGCCATGTGCGACGGTCAGGGGCGACCAGTCCGACTTTATCTGACTGCGGGACAGGTCAGTGACTTCAAAGGCGCAGACGTGCTGCTGGCTGATCTGCCCGCTGAGACAAAAGAGGTTATCGGGGACAGGGGTTATGACAGCAACCGGATCAGGTTATTGCCTGCAGAACGCACTATCACAGTCTGTATTCCGCCGAAGAAAAACCGGAAATTAAAACTACCTTACGACTGGCATCTGTATAAAAAACGCCATCTGATCGAAAACATGTTCGCAAAGCTCAAAGACTGGCGACG
>NZ_JOMN01000067.1:0-32517 GCF_002153485.1 Acetobacter sp. DmW_043
CGCAAAGCTCAAAGACTGGCGACGGGTGGCAACACGATACGACCGCTGCGCTCATACCTTCATGTCTGCAATTCATATCGCAGCAAGCTTCATTTCCTATCTCAAAGAATGAGTCCTGAGCCTAGGCTCTCCCAGCTGCTCACGCACCTCGGCCAGAGTGATGCCCCCAACGCCATATCGCCCGAAGGTCAGGGTCTCCTGCCTGCCATGGATCGCATAGTTATATCGGAACGAGATGCTACCCGCAGGCGTCACGGCGACGTACAACCCATCGCGGTCGTTCACCTTGTAGAGCTTATCCGTCGGCTTAAGGTTGCGCAGTTTGGTATCGGTCAACATCAGTTCGTGGTACTCCAAACAGCGATACCATGATTGAAAACCATTAAAATAACCGGATAAAATCCTTATTATTCATATAGTTACTTCTTGTAGATACCATGACACCCATAGAGTGCCTGACATGGTATCGATAAAAAACATAGCATCAGACTCAGTCAGTGCCATGCACCATGCCATAAAAAGTTGCTGCCTGGCGATACCGCTTAGTGCCAGACAATGCCGGACCCAAAAACAAAAAAGCCCGCATTTCTGCGGGCTTTAAGGCACTTTCATGCCGGGCAATACCACCTATGCCAGACGTGAGATCATTCCCACTCAATCGTTCCTGGTGGTTTAGACGTAATGTCATAAGTAACACGGTTAATACCACGTACTTCATTTACAATGCGACTTGCCACACGGTTAAGAAAACCCATATCAAACGGGTAAACTTCAGCCGTCATACCATCCGTGCTGGTTACAGCGCGCAGAGCACAGGCCTGATCATATGTACGGCCATCTCCCATCACACCCACCGTGCGCACCGGCAGCAGAACAGCAAAAGCCTGCCAGATCGCATCATACAGGCCTGCCGCACGGATTTCCTCAAGGAATACCGTGTCAACACGACGCAGCAAATCAAGTTTTTCGCGGGTAATAGCACCAGGAATACGTATGGAAAGACCTGGGCCTGGGAACGGATGACGCCCGACAATCACCTCAGGAATATTCAGCTCACGACCAAGCGCACGCACTTCATCTTTAAAAAGCTCACGCAACGGCTCTACGAGCTTCATGTTCATGCGCTCGGGCAGGCCGCCAACATTGTGGTGAGACTTAATTGTAACTGAAGGACCACCTGTGAAACTGACACTCTCAATCACGTCAGGATAAAGCGTGCCCTGCGCCAGGAACTGCGCACCACCAAGACGAGAGGCTTCCTCTTCAAACACTTCAACGAACAGGCGACCAATCGTCTTACGCTTCACTTCAGGGTCAGTAACTCCGTCAAGAGCTTTCAGGAAGATATCAGACGCATCACGGTGCACAAGATTAATGTTGAAGCGACCACGGAAGGTTTCCATAACCTCCTCAGCTTCACCGGCACGCAACATGCCATGATCAACGAAAATACAGGTCAGCTGATCACCAATAGCCTGCTGGATTAAAACAGCTGCAACGGATGAATCAACACCACCTGACAAGCCACAAATCACCTTACCTGTGCCAACCTGCTCACGGATGCGGGCAATTTCCATCTCGCGGAAACCAGCCATCGTCCATGTGCCAGAGCAACCAGCAACATTATGAGTAAAATTACGCAGCAGCGCTGCACCATGCAGAGTATGCACAACTTCAGGGTGAAACTGCACGCCGTAAAGATGACGACCTTCATCGGCAATCACGGCAAACGGTGCGCCTTCACTGGTTGCCACAGTACGAAAACCAGGAGGAAGACTGGTGACACGATCACCATGGCTCATCCATACCTGTTCGCGACCACCACGGGCCCATGCCCCACGAAACAAAGAACAATCTTCAACAATATCAACAAAAGCCCGGCCAAACTCTCTGTGGTCAGAACTTTCGACCTTACCACCAAGCTGCAGACACATAGCCTGCTGGCCATAGCAGATACCCAGAACAGGGATCGCCATTTCAAAAACAACATCGGGTACACGTGGAGCATCTGCCTGGATCGCACTGGCAGGACCACCGGAAAGAATAATTCCACGCGGTGCAAAAGCAACAATACGGGCAGGATCAACGGTAAAGGGCCAGATTTCACAATAAACACCACTCTCACGCACACGTCGTGCAATGAGCTGAGTCACCTGACTTCCAAAATCAAGGATCAGGATCCGGTCCTGGTGCAAAGTTTCATCCAGCCTGGCGGAAGTGGCTGACGTGGTGTCATCAACGGACATGGACTACTCGTCTTTCTGGTCGGGGCCTGAACGGCATAACAGATCAAAAAAACCGCATTACATAATGTAACACAGCACTCTGTGCCGATATAAAGCGACAACAGCACGACGTCACCCAATATCTCGCAACAACCAAACAATCCTGCCACCTGTGGCGATGTTACCTTGAAGACAGATTGTAAAAACATCACATCTGACAGAGCACTTAAGCAAATCATAACGGGACAGACCTTCAGATATGCCTTTTTTTCGTGTTTCAGAAAAAGCCTCATCCTGGCGAATCTTTACCATGGCCGGCCTGATGCTCAGCTCAGCCTGGGCACACACGGCTGCTGCGGCCTCTCTGGCCGCCAACGACCCGTATGGTGACTGGGTAGGGACACTTGTTACTGAAAAAGGGCTTAACTGCCCGACATATGCTCAGTCTCTTATGCAGATTGAGCCACATCGTATGGTTTTCGTGCCAGCCACCGGCTCTTTAATTTTACGCGGGGTCCCGAATAAAGCCACGCAACATTATCATGCGCAGTTATTGCTGGAAGACGCAGCCCACAAACCCCTGCCGATAGTTTTTGAAGCACACCCTTCAGGAACAACATTTGAGGGGGTTTACGGCACCCCCGAATGCAGAGCTCATATCACTCTGACCAGGCCTGAACATAATGCCTGGAAAAATTTTCTCGATATTAATTAAAAAAACAAAAAAAGGGGGTTGCCACACCCCCGTTCTTATAATAGAACCCACCTCACGGCGCACCCGTAGCTCAACTGGATAGAGCACCAGACTACGAATCTGGGGGTTAGAGGTTCGAGTCCTTTCGGGTGCGCCAATAAAAAATCCCAAAAATAAAAAATAATTTCTGATATATAAGACCTTTTGCAAGTAATCTTATTGTCGCCTTACATTTTATTTAGTATTCGGTCACGACTTTCAAAATAACTGGATAAAAAATGCGTTTCCTTACATTAGCTGCTGCTTTTTGTATTGCTGCTCCGGGCCTTGCCCAGGCACAAAGCACCCCTGCTCCTCTGTCAGCCTACGCGTCTGAATTTATTAAAAAGCCCGTATTTTCTAAATCCTATCAAAAAATGCTCACTCTTCCCTCATGGGTCAGAACCGGCCAGGGCACATCAGAAATTGTTAAGCCATTAACAATCGAGGGCAAAGCCTATCTCGTGACAAACATTTGTGAGCCACATAACTGCCACGACCACCAGCTCAATCTCATTTTCACAAAAGACGGTAAACAGGCCTGGGGCCTGCTCTCAACCTTTCGTGGCAGCAAACTTTATCAGCTGCCACTTGGGGAGCCAGACGATGCTATTATGAATGCGCTGACAAAAAACTTTCAGGAAAATAACCCAGGCAGCCCGACATAATAAAACCTGCCCACGTCAGGCGCTGCACTAAACGCGCCTGACCCTGCATAGCGCTACAGCTCAGCCCATTGCCGGATAAGATTATGGTAAGTTGCTGTCAGCCCCAGTACTGCCGGGTGATCATCCGGCAGTGTCTTACGCGCCTCTATAATCGACATATCAAAATTATAAAGCAGCGTTCTCTGCCCATCATCTTTTACAGCTGACTGTGTCCAGAAAAAAGAGGCCCAGCGACTACCTCGTGTAACGGGATTTACAGAATGCAGACTGGATGAGGGATAAACAACCATATGCCCCGCAGGCAGCCTGATGCTTTGCGTGCCATAGGTGTCCTGAATTACCAGCTCTCCGCCATCATATTCATCACAGTCACTCAGAAAAAGCGTGCTGGACACATCTGTACGAATACGAAAGCCTGTGCCTGGTAAAGCACGGATTGAATTATCAACATGCGCATGAAAACGCATACCTTCATCATAACGATTAAAAAGAGGCGGATAAACCCGCAACGGCAACGCGGCACTGGCAAAAGTCTGGTTACGCCCAAGTGCTTTTAAAACCAGCTCACTCAGCTCACGGCTTTGCGGCGACTGCTCTGGCACCTGTAAGTTAAACTTTGCTTTTGCTGACTGCTCACCGGCGGTAACTTTACCATCAACCCATTCCGTTGCCTCCAGCACTTCACGGCAATAAGCAACCTCATCAGGCGTCAGAACTTCAGCTATACAAACAAGCACCCTGTTTCCCTTTTATAACAGCCGGGCACATGCCCTGATTTAAGCGCTATTTTAAGGCAACTAGTCAGAAAAGCAAATGCGTCTTGTTCTCAGTTGGGTGCGGCAGGCTTTCTGTCAGCTCAGGCGCGTGCCATCGGGCACCCGACGTTCAGGGGCAGACAGAACAACACCATCTTCCGCCTCAAACCCTGATAATAAAAACTGTGAACGAAACGGGCCTATCTGCTTTTCTTCAAAGTTAAGAATACCAATAACCTGTCGCCCTATCAGTTCATCGACTGTATAAAGTCTGGTGATCTGTGCACTGGTTTTACGCTCACCATAAGAACCAAAATTAACCCATACTTTAAAGGCGGGTTTACGCGCTTCAGGAAAAGCCTCAACGCGGGTGATAGTACCTGCAACAATCAGAATTTTCTGAAAATCACTCCATGGCACCGTCTGCATAACGCCTCTCCTGCCCTGCGGTCCTGCCTCACTCAGCCCCGGAAATCACATCGTAACCTGCGCTACCTGCTGCCGGCCCGCTAAGTGGTACATTGCTGATAGCAACAGCCTCTTTACGATCGGCAGCCGGGCCAATTTCACGCGCATTAATCGCCGTACCAAGCACACCATTATTCCCTGTACCCACAGCATAAACAGACTGACCCGGCTTAAGCCAGGCTGCCAGACGTGTAGCTTCACGAGGAATAAGATGGATCAGTGTATGGTCTTTTAAAATAACACCTGAGACCTGCCCGCCAAGATTGTACAAAGGCATCGCAATTTCACCATGTACAACAATATCAGGGCCAATAATCATTTCAGGTGAATGCTGTGGCACAGCCATCAGTGAATCCTGCACGCTACGACCACGCGGACTGGTGATTGCAAAAGCCCGAATAACAGGAAGAGTATAAGCTTTAACACCGCGCAGTGAAATGTGGTCACCAACCTTAATCAGGCCAGACAGTGTATGCCCGATCTCGGGAGAAACCAGCACCTCTGTATCCCCGTTCAGCAACAGGCCCAGCACCCCACCATCAGGGGCAGGCAAAAACTGGGTTACTGTGCCACTAAAGGCAGACATGGAAGAGAGGTCATACACACCAGCAGCCTGTTTCTCAGTGACAGTCTGATGTGATGCAAAAGTTGCCTTAACAGTCTGTTTTACAGGCGGTGCAGCAAATGCCGGAGATACCAACAGAAACAAAGCAGAAACAGAAAGAAAAACGCGCATGGCTTTACCAGTAAACTGACTTTTTCCTGCCTCAGAGAGGCCCGCAACAGGCAAAAGTTTATGAAAAACTTTTGCCATTCTTTGCGAAAAAAACCAGTCCGGCAAGAGCCGGATAAGCATGTTAGTGACGGAAATGACGCATACCTGTCAGAACCATGGCGATACCCGCAGCATCAGCTGCCGCAATGACTTCATCATCACGAATTGAACCACCTGGCTGAATGACCGCAGTCGCACCCGCTGCAACAATAGCTTCGAGACCATCAGCAAACGGGAAAAATGCATCAGAGGCCGCAACTGAACCCTGTGTCAGAGGGGTGTCCTGCCCTGCGTTTCTCGCAGCCTGCGCACTTTTGCTGGCTGCGATCTGGGCTGAATCAACACGGCTCATCTGCCCTGCCCCGACACCAACTGTTGCTTTATCTTTAGCATAAACAATCGCGTTGGATTTAACATGTTTAGCCACCTGGAATGCGAAGATCAGATCTTCCATCTCCTGCGGTGACGGCGCACGTTTTGTCACAACTTTTAACGTCTCAGGGGTAATACGCCCACAGTCACGAGTCTGCGCAAGGAAACCACCAGCAACCGAACGCACAACCACCCCGGCTTCAGCCGGGTCAGGCAAACCGCCGGTGAGCAGCAGACGCAAATTCTTCTTACGGGCAAGAACAGCTTTAGCTTCTTCTTCCGCATCAGGGGCGACAATCACTTCGGTAAAGATACCTGCAATCTCTTCCGCTGTAGCGGCATCAAGCGTGCGGTTAAGTGCCACAATACCGCCAAAAGCAGACACAGAATCGCACCGCAGAGCATTTTTCCATGCCTGTGTCAGCGAGGAGGCAACCGCAACACCGCAGGGGTTTGCATGCTTAACAATAACGACTGCTGGTTTATCAAACTCAGCAACAGCCTCAAAGGCGGCATCCGTGTCGTTAATATTATTATAAGAAAGGGCTTTACCCTGCACCTGCACCGCTGTTGCGACACCCGGGCGCGCACTGCCATTTTTATAAAAAGCAGCCTGCTGATGCGGGTTTTCACCATAACGCAGAACTTCAGCACGCTGACCAGAAACGGTAAACGAATCTGGTAAAAAATCTCCGGTCTGAGCAGCAAACCAGGCAGCAATAGCGGCATCATAAGCAGCTGTACGAGCATATGCAGCACCTGCATAAGCAAAGCGTTGTGCCTGCGTGGTACCACCTTTGTTCAGCATATCGATAAAACCATCATACTGACGGGTATCTGTCAAAACCACGACATGATCATGGTTTTTAGCCGCTGCACGAATAAGAGCCGGGCCGCCAATATCAATATTCTCAATGCAGTCTTCTGCACCTGCACCGGATGCTACCGTTTTTTCAAAAGGGTATAAATTGACAACAACCAGATCTATCGGACCGATACCATGCTCGTGCATCTGCGCAACGTGAGCAGGCAAATCTCTGCGCCCGAGAATACCACCATGAATTTTAGGCACCAGGGTTTTAACGCGCCCATCAAGGATCTCAGGGAAACCAGTGTAATCTGATACTTCCGTTACGGGCAGACCGGCATCACGCAGAGCTTTGGCAGAACCACCTGTAGAGAGAATTTCTACGTTATGGGCAGCCAGAGCACGACCAAGATCCAGGAGCCCTGTTTTATCAGAAACGGAGACAAGAGCACGACGTACAGGCAACGAAGAGAGGCTCATGAGCGAGAAAACCTTTCGCACGGATAAAAAGCTTGTAAAAAAGGGCTCCTTACCCGAGCTGTTTTCACAGAGCAACCGCCCTGAAAACGGCTAAACCACTCAGCAGCGGGTAAAGGTCCAGTAAAGAGGCTGACGACCCGCAGCAATAGCCTTCGCCTCATAGCGTGTCGGGAACCAGTTTTCCGGCCGTTCCTGCGCAGGCGGGGCTGTTATAAAAAACGTCTGTTCAGCCATCACATCCTCAACCCACTGCTGATAGGTCGGGTCATCACTCGCGACGCGCCACACCGCACCGGGCTTAAGCGCACGCGCAACCAGGGCGATATTATGAGGGTGAACAAAACGCCGCTTCGCATGGCGGGCTTTTGGCCATGGGTCGGGGAACATCAGGAACATGCGGTCAAGACTTGCTTCAGGCAAAGCCTTCAGCAGCACCCTTGCATCATCATCCCACAATTTCAGCATATCAGGGACAGACGATGTTTCTTCCTGCCCTGAAGGAACGACCCGGCTCAGCAAAGAGCAAAGACCATTCTCAAACACTTCTGAAGCAATATAGCCAACATCAGGATGTGCGTCGTGCTGGGCGAGAGAATGCTCGCCCCCGCCAAACCCGACCTCCAGCCATATCTGATCAGGTACTTTACCGAAAACAGAAGCCGGGTCAGAGGCCTTCTCTACAGGAAAGCGCAGCCGGGGCAACGCAGCCTGTAGCAAACGCTCCTGACGAGGGCGCAACGTATGCCCGCGGGGGCGCCCGTAAAGGCGCTCCGGCGGAGGTTTGACGTCTGATACGCGAACGCCGCCTTCTGTCATCAGAGATGCGTCCTGCTACTCAGCGTTTCAGTGCACTACGCAGAGAATCGACCAGGTCAGCCTGTTCCCATGTGAAGTTGTCACGTGCTGCATCTGGCTTACGACCAAAGTGACCATAAGCTGCTGTTTCAGCGTAAATCGGACGGTTCAGACGCAGGTGCTTACGAATACCACGCGGTGTCAGGTCCATTACCTCACGCAGGATAGTACCCAGACGGGCTTCATCAACATCTTTGCCGGTGCCATCAAGGTCAACATACAGAGACAGCGGGTGAGAAACACCGATAGCATAAGACAGCTGAATGGTGCAGCGATCGGCAAGGCCTGCAGCCACAACATTCTTTGCAAGGTAGCGACAGGCATAAGCTGCTGAGCGGTCAACCTTCGTCGGGTCTTTACCTGAGAATGCACCGCCACCGTGTGGAGCTGCACCACCGTAAGTATCAACAATGATTTTACGACCAGTCAGACCACAGTCACCGTCAGGCCCGCCGATAACAAAAATACCGGTTGGGTTAACGTAAAATTCTTTTTCTTCGGGCATCCAGCCTTCTGGCAGAACGTCACGAACGATACCACCCAGACGCGCCCGCAGCTCTTCCTGGTTTACGCCAGCATCATGCTGGGTAGAGATAACAACAGAAGTTGCTTTAACCGGACGGCCATTCGAGTAGTGAAGTGTCACCTGGCTTTTTGCATCTGGCTGAAGACCAGCAGCACGCGGGTCACCTGCGCGACGCAGATCACGGATTTCGTGCAGGATGCGGTGCGCATAATACAGTGGCGCAGGCATAAGCGTATCTGTTTCGTTTGACGCATAGCCAAACATAATGCCCTGGTCGCCAGCGCCTTCGTCTTTATCGCCGGCACTGTCAACGCCAACTGCAATATCAGCTGACTGAGCATGCAGATAGTTTGCGGCCTCAGCGTTGCGCCATGAGAAGCCTTCCTGGTCGTAACCAATATCTTTAACAGCCTGACGTGCTGCCTCGATCAGTCCTTCAGATGTTACTGAAGCCGGGCCACGCACCTCGCCAGCGAGGACGATACGGTTCGTCGTCACCAGAGTTTCACAGGCCACGCGGGATTCTGGATCTGCAGCAAGATAGGCATCGAGAACAGTATCACTGATACGGTCTGCAACCTTATCGGGATGACCTTCAGATACTGACTCTGAAGTAAAAAGAAAATCGCCGTCTTTACGCATAATTGAGCCGTCCGCCTCACGCACTGTGAATTAGGAATTGTGAGTGTCGCCTGTTGTCAGGGCGCCGCATTCGTGTGGCTTAATAGTGCTCAATGGTCAAGTATCGTAGCACAGGGCTGCCATGGGCTGAATGCCGGCACACCACACAGAATACAACCTAACACTATGATTTTATTTAATTATATTATAATAATCACACATAATACAAAAAGCGACAGGAACTGTTTTTTTTATTTTTACCTGCGCATGGAAAAGGAATTTTTTGATAAATAACCTTTTCCACTATCGCTCCAGGTAGAATCTCTCTTCACAGAGGGGGCAGACCCAGTACATCTTCCATGCCAAAATAGCCTGCAGGCTGATTTCTGACCCAGTCGGCCGCACGCACAGCCCCGGTTGCAAAAATTCTGCGGTCAAACGCACGGTGTGACAGGCGAATCTGCTCATCAGCTGAGGTAAACATTACTTCGTGCTCCCCCACAATCTGACCACCACGCAGAGCTGCAAAACCAATATCACCTGTTTTGCGCGCACCGGTATGACCATCGCGTCCGCTATCTTTCACATCAGCAAGGCTCACACCCCGCCCGTCAGCAACAGATTCGCCGATTGCCAGAGCTGTGCCTGAAGGAGCATCGACTTTTTGGCGATGATGCATTTCAACAATTTCGACATCATAGGATTCTGCTGGTAACGCCTGCCCCATCATACGAGCCAGACGACGCACCAGAGTAACACCAGGTGAAAAATTAGCCGCATGGACTACAGCAATTTTTTTAGCCGCGGCCTTAACCGCTGCCTCCTGCTCAGGAGAAAGACCTGTTGTGCCCAGAACAAGGGCTTTGCCGTAATCCGCCAGAATTTCAGCATGCCGTGCTGAAGTATCAGCATGCGTGAAATCGATCACCACATCACTGGCATCTGCCAAAGCCGAAAAATCGGCGAAAAGCGGCACATTAGCCAGAAGCCCCTTAACCGAAGAAGGGTGCCGTGCACTGCCACCAGCAAGTATAAAACCCGCACCAATAACTTCTTCTGCCAGCAAGCGCCCAACACGACCGGAGATGCCGGCAATCCCTATTTTAAGCGATGGCACTGTCATGATCTTTTCACCTTATCTGCTTTGCATCTTACTCTTTGCCAGATCATGCCCGGTCGCGGCACATTTTATAGTAAGAGTAAGATGTTATGTAGCAGAATATTAGTTTGCTTTACCCTCAAAAAAATCTTTTACCCGGGCAAAAAAACCTGTGTGTTCCGGGCTGCTCTTAATATTTTCTCCGGCTTCCTTCTCAAACTCTTCCAGAAGCTCACGCTGACGCTTGTTAAGATGCTGCGGTGTTTCAACCGAAACCTGAACATACATATCGCCGCGTGCGCCTGAACGCAGGACAGAGAATCCTTTCCCTCTCAGGCGGAAATTATTCCCGGTTTGTGTACCGGCCGGAATTTTAACCTTTGCACGGTTGCCATCTATAACCGGCACTTCAACCTCTGTGCCAAGGGCAGCCTGCCCCATTCTCAGTGGCACCCGGCAAAAAATATTGGCGCCATCACGCTGAAAAATTGAGTGCTCTTTAACTGAAACCTGAATGTACAAATCACCTGGAGGCGTACCCTGAGGGCCGCTTTCACCCTCTCCGGTCATACGAATACGTGTACCGTCTTCAATACCGGCAGGAATCTGAACAGAAACAATGCGCTCTTTTTCAACCGTACCCTGCCCATGGCAAGCACCACAGGGGTTCTTTACAGTTTTACCAGCACCATGACAGGTCGGACAGGGGCGCTCAACAACGAAGAAACCCTGCGCAGCCCTGACCTTACCAGCCCCGTGACAGCTCGGACATACATCAACGCCGGCCGCACCGTTTTGAGACCCGGTTCCCTCACAGGACTCACAGCTCACACGCGTTATGACAGGCAGGTCTTTTTTTACACCAGTAAAGGCTTCTTCAAGAGTGATGACGACATGAGCCTGCACGTCATTGCCGGCGCGAGGGGAGCCACGACGCCCTCCTCCCATCATATCGCCGAACATCTGCTCGAAAATATCACCAAGGCCGGCGCCACCGGCACCGCCGCCAAAATCAAACCCGCCTGGGCCAGCACCGCCGCCTTCAAATGCCGCATGACCATAACGGTCATAAGCCGCACGTTTATTCTCATCTTTCAGAATATCGTAGGCATGGTTAACGTCTTTAAATTTCTCTTCAGCTGCAGCATCCCCCGGATTACGGTCAGGATGATATTTCATGGCCATCCTGCGATAGGCTTTCTTGATTTCATCAGCGGATGCTGTCTGAGTGACCTCAAGAATTTCGTAATAATCAACCTGCGTGGCCATGAAAAAAACCTCTTAAAAATTCTGCCTCTTAAAAATGAGCGCAGCCTGTACCCTGATATAACAATGGCGTCCGCCTCTTACAAAGCACGGACGCCAGAAAAATAAACACGGGAGCGCACTCCCGTGTTTTATGCAAAACGCCCGATCAGGACTTTTTGTCGTTTACGTCTTCAAAGTCTGCATCGACGATATTTTCGTCTTCTTTTTTAGCAGCCTCAGCTTCCGGAGCTGCGCCACCTTCTGCCTGACTTGCTTTGTAAACAGCTTCACCAACCTTCATAGAAGCCTGCGTCAAACGCTCAGTAGCCGTTTTAATTGCTTCTGCATCACTGCCTTCAAGAGCAGTTTTAACAGCTGCAACCGCTGCTTCAGCTTCTTCCTTATCAGCGGCCGGAACTTTATCACCGGCTTCTGTCAGAGCTTTCTCTGTCTGGTGAACGAGGCTTTCTGCACTGTTACGGGCTTCAACCTGCTCACGTCTGGCTTTATCTGCTGCTGCATTTGCTTCAGCATCTTTAACCATTTTGTCGATATCACTGTCAGACAGACCACCAGATGCCTGGATTTTAATCTGCTGCTCTTTACCGGTTGCCTTGTCTTTCGCAGAGACAGAAACAATACCGTTCGCATCAATATCGAAAGTAACTTCAATCTGAGGCACACCACGTGGTGCAGGCGCAATACCTGTCAGGTCAAAGTTACCCAGCAGCTTGTTGTCAGCAGCCATCTCGCGCTCACCCTGGAACACTTTAATGGTCACGGCACTCTGATTGTCATCAGCTGTCGAGAAGGTCTGGCTCTTCTTGGTCGGAATGGTCGTGTTACGATCGATCAGACGTGTGAAGACACCACCCAGCGTTTCAATACCCAGTGACAGCGGTGTCACGTCGAGCAGCAGAACGTCTTTAACATCACCTTTCAGAACGGCACCCTGAATAGCAGCACCAATAGCCACAACTTCATCAGGGTTCACGTTACGTGCAGGATCTTTACCAAAGAACTGCTTAACTGCATCAATGACTTTCGGCATACGGGTCATACCACCGACCAGGATAACCTCGTCAATTTCAGCAGCAGACACACCGGCATCTTTCAGCGCAGCTTTACATGGATCCAGAGTACGCTGAATCAGATCATCAACCAGGCTTTCCAGTTTAGCACGGCTGAGTTTCAGCATCAGGTGCTTAGGACCAGAAGCATCAGCTGTGATAAACGGCAGATTAACTTCTGTCTCTTTAGAAGAAGACAGCTCAATCTTTGCTTTTTCAGCTGCTTCTTTCAGACGCTGCAGAGCAAGTTTGTCTGCACGCAGGTCAATGCCCTGCTCACGTTTGAATTCATCTGCCAGGTAGCTGATGATGCGGTTATCAAAGTCTTCACCACCGAGGAACGTGTCGCCGTTTGTTGATTTAACTTCGATGACACCGTCAGAAATCTCAAGAATTGAGACGTCAAAAGTACCGCCACCAAGATCATAAACAGCAACCGTGCCACCGCTCTTTTTTTCAAGGCCATAAGCCAGAGCTGCCGCTGTCGGTTCGTTGATGATACGCAGAACTTCAAGACCAGCAATACGGCCGGCGTCTTTTGTCGCCTGGCGCTGTGCGTCGTTAAAGTATGCAGGAACAGTAATAACAGCCTGGCTCACTTTTTCGCCAAGATATGCTTCAGCTGTTTCTTTCATTTTGCCGAGCACAAAGGCAGCGATCTGAGAAGGCGCGTATTTTTTACCGCGGGCCTCAACCCATGCATCGCCGTTATCGCCATCAACAATGGCGTAAGGAACCATTTCCTTATCTTTCTGCACAGCCGCGTCATTAAAACGACGACCAATCAGACGTTTTACCGCATACAGCGTGTTCGCAGGGTTGGTTACAGCCTGACGCTTTGAAGCCTGGCCAACCAGCATCTCACCACCTTCGGTAAAAGCTACCATAGAAGGGGTTGTGCGCGTGCCTTCGCTGTTTTCGATAACTCTGGTCTCATTACCCTCGCGTACAGCAACGCAGGAGTTAGTCGTACCAAGGTCAATACCAATAACTTTACTCATTTATTACTCTCCTTCAGCGAACCTGACTGGCCCGAAGCACCAGACGGGATCCTAAAATAATTCACTGCCTTCTTGTGTCTCTGACAGCGGGAATATCCATGATGTATGATGCACCCGATATGAGTTCAAGTAGCAGCCAGCAAAGGAATCAAGAAAAATATCAGCTTCTTATTCTGCTGCTTTCGCAACAATAACCATAGCCGGTTTAAGCAGGCGGCCATTCAGTGTCCAGGCTGGTGTCCAGGCCTGCATTACTGTCCCAGGCTCATGTTCCGCACTTGGCTGCTCAGCCATCGCCTGATGCAGGTTTGCATCAAATGCCTGACCCTGCGGATCTGAAGCTTTAACGCCGTGCCGCTCCAGCATAGCCACAAACGAACGCTCAATACCCTCAAGACCTTCGCGCATTTTTGCAATTACGCCGTCTTCGCCTTCCTGTGCAGGAGGCAGGCTTGTCAGGGCACGGTGAATGTTTTCAGCTGTTTCGACAGAATCACGTGCAAATTTCTGCACAGCATAAAGGCGTGCATCTTCCACATCACGGCGTGCCCGGGTACGCAGATTCTGATTCTCAGCCTCAGCCCGCAGCCATTTTTCCTTAAACTCAGCAGCTTCGCGCTCGGGACCGGAAGTCTCTCCTTCTTCGTCCTGTACTACATCAGCCTGTGCTTCCGCCTCAGGAGCAAGCGCTTCCTGCTGCGAAAATTCCTGCTCAGCGTCAACCGAACCAGCTGGCCGGTTACCTTCAGGTAATTCTGTTTCGTGAACCATAATCTATCAAGTAGGCAACCTGACCACACTCGGCAAGACCCACATTTATCATTTTCAAAAACTTATCTGCAACACCTCTCAGCCAACGCATTGCATAAAGTCTGTGGTGAAAACGTAAGGAACAGCGTATGTCTGTAACCCGATTACTGCTGACAGAGTAAGGATAACGTACACAATGACAGAGCGCACCAAGCAGACCATTGCTCTGGTTGATGACGATCGCAACATTCTGACTTCAGTTCAGATGACACTGGAGGCCGAAGGATTTTATGTCCGGACATATACTGATGGCGAATCTGCACTACAGGGCCTGACCGCTCATCCGGCAGACCTGGCAGTGCTGGACATTAAAATGCCCCGTATGGACGGCATGGAGCTGCTGCAGCGCCTGCGCACCCGCTCTAATCTGCCTGTTATCTTCCTCTCATCAAAAGATGAGGAAGTCGATCAGCTGATGGGCCTGCGCCTCGGGGCCGATGACTATATCATCAAGCCCTTTTCTCAGCGCCTGCTGCTTGAGCGCATACGCGCTCTGCTCCGCCGTAACGATGTCAGCCGGGCAGAAGCAAACGGTGCTCCCAGTGCAGGCACTCTTGTACGTGGTTCTCTCTCCCTTGATGAACTCCGCCATAAATGCACATGGAATAACGAGGATGTTCCTCTCACCGTCACAGAATTTCTTCTGGTCAAAACACTTGCGCTGCGCCCTGGCCTGGTCAAATCACGCGACCAGCTGATTGATGCCGCCTATGGCGATACCGTTTATGTTGATGACAGAACAATTGACAGCCATATCAAGCGGGTAAGAAAAAAATTTCGTCAGGTTGATGATAACTTTAATCAGATTGAAACCCTCTACGGTATTGGTTACCGCTATAAGGAAGACTGAGCTCTGTTCTCATGAACCGCCACACACGCATGTCAGTTCTCTCTCACTTCCGCCGGCCCGGACCTTCGGGCCGGAAGGGTCGCTTGCACGACAATCATCCGGAGGAGGACGATCAGCCTCTGGATGATCACTCTTACAAACGGCTTATTTCTCCGCTTACGCGGCGCATTATGCTGGTTAACATTCTGCCACTGCTGCTGCTGGCAATTACCATGTTGTTCCTCAATCAGTTTCGTGACAGCCTCCTGGTCACTGAGGTCACAGCACTACGCGAGCAGGCCCGCATCTATGCCGGCGCTCTGGGCGAGAGTGCCGTACACATAAATCGCTCCCGCATGGCTGATAATGCAGAAAATTTTACACTTGATGCCCCGATCGCCCGCAGGTTGCTGCTGCGCCTGACAGAACCCAGCCCCAATGCTCATGCCCGTCTTTTTGCACCCGACGGGCAACTCATCACTGAGAACCTGACAGATCAAAATAACCACCCTCATCAGCACAATCACAGAAACTCCCCCAGACGCATCCCCCCTCCGATGCTGCCAGGACCAGATTTTTTCGAACGTCTTATGACATGGGGTCCCTCGCGCTATGGCTCCAGCATCGTCACACTGGATACAAACGAAGAAGATATTCCCGCTGACCCTGAACGTCCCGCTGATGCCCCGGGAAGTGACAGCAGTTCGCCGCCTCCCCCTGAAACCCCACCCTATATTCGCCGTACAGCGGATGGCCATCTGATCATTACAGTTGCTGAACCCGTTATTCATGACGGAAAAACTGTTGGTATTATTCAGGTTACACGTGCTGCAGCCCAGGTCGACAGGGCCGTATTTGCTATTCGCTCTTCCATTCTATCTTTATCTCTTATGGTGCTCATCATCACCATTATGCTGTCATGGTATCTCTCCATGACCATCGCCAGGCCACTCCTGCGCTTAGCAACCTCAGCACGCGTAATGCGTGAATCTTCAGGCCGAACAGGCACCGTGCCTGCACGCCTGCTGGGCAGACGCGATGAAATAGGCGACGTTGCCCGGGCTCTTCAGGCAAGTGCTCAGGCTTTGTGGAAGCGTATGGACGCTATCGAACGCTTTGCTGCTGATGTCAGCCACGAAATTAAGAACCCTCTCTCATCTATTCGCTCAGCAATCGAAACTTTACTGCGTATTGAAGACCTCAATCAGCAACGCCGCCTGCTGAGCATTATCAACCAGGATGTCAGACGTCTCGACAGGCTGATTACCGATATCTCAGATGCCAGCCGCCTGGATGCAGAGCTCTCACGTGCTCAGGCCGAACCCATTTCTGTCACACCTCTCTTTGCATTGCTGGCCGAAATGCAGCAGGCGACCCGTAAAGAGCACGACCCTGTTATTCTCACAGAATCTGCCGGTGATACTCCCGATAATCCGCTGCAGGTGATGGCTGTTGAAGACAGGCTCGTGCAGGTCCTGCACAACCTGACCGGCAATGCCCTCTCCTTCTCTCCACCAGATGGCAAAATTATTCTCAGATGTGAGCCGAAAGGCAACATGGTTGAGCTGTCTGTCAGTGATGAAGGACCGGGAATTCCACCGGCCAAACTGGATTCAATTTTCGAGCGGTTTTACTCAGAACGCCCGCAGACAGAAAATTTTGGCCAGCATTCAGGACTGGGGCTCTCCATCAGCCGCCAGATTCTTGAGGCCATGCACGGTAAAATTACAGCGAGAAATCGCTACAATAAACAGGGAGAGATTATCGGGGCCTGCTTTTATGTCATTCTGCCTCGTGCAAGCGTTACAAAAACGCCTCAGGGCGCTCAACATAAAAAGCAAGCTCAATAACAGCATGCGGCACACTCAGCGTGCCGCTGCCTGCCCAGGTAAAAGTCAGAGCTGGTAACATCTGAGGAAACATTCGCCGGAATACAGGCACACATGCAGAAAATTCATCGGCATCTGTAATCAGATATGCAACGCGGGTAACATCTGACATCGTAAGCTGCTCGGCCTCCAGCAGCATTCTCCCCTGTTCCAGAGCAGCCTGACACTGGTCAGCCATTGTACCGCTGCCATCAGCAGCACATAAACCCGTAATTCTGATTTCTCTTAATCTGCGCTCAACCTTAGCGACCGGTGCAGCAGACACCTGATTCAATAAATTCCGCTTAGACATATCAGGCTGCACCTCTTTACTGCACGCAGAAAAACAATGCTTTTTATTACGGCACCGGTATAACACAGGCAACAGAAGCTGTCATGCGTGTGGCGCATAAGTCACCTTCAGCAAACCGATCTCTGCTGAACCTGTTGCGTTGTCATAACACTGCCAGGCATAATAGGATTCACGTCAGCATCAGATTCGACATGCTGTAACAGCAATGCAGTGCACCACATGACCTGTGAAGGAAACCCGCACCATGCGTGCAGATGAAACGTCAGCACTTCGCCTTGTCCTTATTGTGACAGGTCTGTCAGGGGCTGGTAAATCGTCTATTCTGCGTATTCTCGAAGACCTTGAACATGAGGTCATTGATAATGCCCCGCTGGGTATGCTTGATGATATCATTGCAAGAGCGTCAGGCCCTGTGGCTATTGGTGTTGATACACGCACACGTGGTTTCAATGTCTCTGCCCTGCTTGAAACGCTGATGCACCTGCGTATGAACCCTGAGCTCAGAGTTGAACTGATATACGCCACGGCAGAAGAAAATATTCTGCTCCGTCGTTTTACAGCAACCCGCCGGCGGCACCCCCTTGCACCACACAGCAACATCGCTGAAGGGATACGCGAGGAAACAACTCTGACCGCTCCGTTAAGAGCCGCAGCTGACCTGGTCATTGATACATCGGACATGCCACCTCCTGACCTGCGCCAGTTCGTTGAGAGTCGTTTCAGTCCGTGGCAGGCCAGTACAGGCCAGGGGCTGACCGTCACGCTTATGTCTTTTGCTTTTCCTGCCGGTTTACCCCGTGAAGCTGATATTGTGCTTGATGCGCGTTTTCTGCAAAACCCACATTATAAGCCTGAGCTGGCACAGCAAACCGGTATCTCTCCTGATGTCGCGAACTATGTCGCACAGGACCCTGATTACAATGCATTTTTTGAGCTTGTTCTGGCCATGCTCAAACTCGTCCTGCCCCGCTTCGTGCGTGAAGGAAAAAAATATGCTACAATCGCAATAGGTTGTTCAGGAGGGATGCACAGATCTGTCACATTAATTGAAAATCTGGCCAGAAAACTCTCTGAACCAGATAGTATAAAAGAGTGCAAAGAAGCTGGTCAGTGGCCCATTATGGTCATTCACCGCGAATTAGTGCGGCAGGGCCTCAGTTCCTGGCGCTGGGCTCGCAAACCCACCAGCCCCTGAGTGTTTGTGTCACTATTGCTGGACTTACCATCATAAATCGTTCCACATTGTGGAACTTATCTGTTTCTGCCTCATGCTCAGAAACACTTCTGTAATTTGCAGACCACACCGAAAGTCGTATTTTATACTCTTTCCCCCATGCTCTCTTGTGTGTCTGCCCCCGAAAAACGGCCTGCATGGCTTTTTAACGAGGCAATATTTTTTCCTTATGTCTGATTCTGTCCATTCGCCCGCACTCACTTCGCCAATACATGACCCCTTTGCCGTCTATATTCAGCATGAATTAGCACCTGTTCTAACCGAAGTGAGAAACTGGCTTAGCTGGCTGCCTGCGCCTGTTGTTTCTTTTATCGTTCTGTCCGTAATAGGGCTGCTCGCTGCACTTTTCAGCCGCCTTGTCACTGACCGTATTCTCATGCGCATACCGGGGGCCAAGCGCGGGGCACTGGTCCGTCTTTTTACAAAATCACTGCGCCGCCCTGTGCGGCTCATGGTTATGTTTTTTGCTGTCGGCATTACTTTACCTGTCAGTGGCCTCAGCAACTCATTACAGGCCACTATCGGGCATATTCTGCTCATTTGTTTTATCGCTACGATGGGCTATGGCACTCTTATTACGATCCGCACTCTTTCAGATACTTACCTGAGTCGCTTTGCTGAAGCCGACCAGGACGACGACATTCTGGCGCGTAAACACGCGACACAAATAAGGCTCCTGCGTCGTCTGACAGAAATTATTATCTGCGTACTGACAGTCAGTGCCGAACTTGTCACGTTTGAACCCGTCAGAGAATATGGGGTTAGTCTTTTTGCCTCTGCCGGTGCGGCTTCTCTTATCCTGGGTCTGGCCGCCCGCCCGGTTCTGGCCAACCTGTTCGCCGGTGTGCAGATTGCCATGACGCAGCCCATTCGTATGGGTGACCTGATTGTCTTTAACGGTGACTGGACCTGGGTTGAAGAAATCACCTCAACCTACGTTGTTTTACGCTCATGGGACTGGCGCCGACGCATTGTGCCTATTCTTTATTTTCTTGATAACCCTTTTGAAAACTGGACCTACAACTCGGCTGAACTGGTTGGTGCTGTCTATCTGCATGTTGATTATCGCGCCCCGATGGACAGAATACGCACAAAACTTGAAGAAATTGTTCGCGGATGCCCGCAATGGACCGGCAAAGACTTCAGCGCACAGGTCGCTGACTGCAACCAGCAAACCATGATGATTCGTGTCACGGCCAGTGCACGCACGGCCATTCGCAGCTGGGATCTGCGCTGTGAAATAAGAGAGAAAATTATTCGCTGGATGTGTGAGGAATGTCCCGAAGCTCTGCCCAAAACACGCTTTGCCATGACACCTTCCGAACAGGGATATGCACAGCCGGCACTGACCCGCACAGGGGAGCCTCCACTCCCTCCAGGATTTATGAACGGCCCTGAAGGCGCTTTTCAGCCACCGTCAGATTCAGGCCCTCAGGCCTGAATCTGACCACCAGGCATTACTGAGTAATCTGATCAAAAATGCCATTCTCAGCAAAGTGCTTTTTCTGCACAGCCGTCCATCCACCGAGACTGGCGATATCAAAGGTCTCTACCTGAGGGAAACGACTGGCATTTTCTGCTGCAACGGCAGGGTCAACCGGGCGAAAATAATGTTTTGCACCAATGCGCTGCCCTTCAGGTGAAAACAGAAACTCAATATAAGCCTGAGCCGCCTCCTGCGTGCCATGCTGCGCAACATTTTTATCAACAACAGCAACTGGTGGTTCAGCCAGAATAGTTGTTTTTGGCACAACGATCTCAAACTGATCAGGGCCAATATCATTGGCCGCAAGCAGTGCTTCGTCTTCCCAGGCCAGCAGCACATCACCTAACCCACGCTGTACAAAGCTGTTCGTTGCACCCCGCGCCCCAGTATCAAGGACAGGTACGTGCTTAAACAGCTGCTTCATATAAGCTTTGGCGGTATCTTCCGTCGCACCAGGCTGGCGCAAAGCCCAGCCCCAGGCGGCAAGGTAGTTCCAGCGTGCGCCACCTGATGTTTTAGGATTAGGTGTCACAACCTGTACACCATCTCGCACCAGATCCTGCCAGTCGTGAATATTTTTAGGATTCCCCTTACGCACCAGAAATACAATTGTACTGGTATAAGGTGTAGAATTATGCGGAAAGCGTTTCTGCCAGTCTGCACTCAGTAATCCGCGTTCGGCCAGCACATCAATATCATGAGCCAGACCGAGCGTAACAACATCAGCCGGCGCACCTTCAAGCACAGCACGTGCCTGTGCACCTGACCCTCCGTTAGACGTACGGACAAAAACAGCATTACCAGGTTTCTGCTTACGATAAGCTACGGCAAAAGCTCTGTTAATTTCAGCATAAAGCTCTCGTGTCGGGTCATAAGACACATTAAGTAACTGAGATGTCTGTGCCAGTGCCGGATGCTGATACCCGCTTACACCTGCAGCCAGTGCGCCTGCTGTAAAAATACCACCGAGAAGTGTACGACGCGAAAGACGAATAGACACGTTTTACTAACCTTTGCCGCTTATAAGGCTACCATTTTTCAGCTCACTTTTTAACAGGGAGACCGGATAAAGGCAGCTTCATTTCACGATAACAGTTGTAAATTATGCGTCAAGACCAAAGGATAAAAACACAATTTTTCGTTAAAATTAAAAAATTATTTGTATAACAATTACGTATCGTTATATTTAATATTCAAAATATACGTTTTTTATAGTGATTTATAAAATCATTCTTCTTAAGTGGCATCAATACCCATGTCAGCATCTCCCCGGCCTCTGCGTCTTCAGAAATACCCTCTTTCCAGTCTGCTGCTGACATCCTGCATCATCACATCTGCTCAGGCCACACCTGCCACCACCACAAATAGCAGTACTCCACGTCATACCCCTTACATACACGTTGCACGACAACAGAACGCCCCCCCTCGGGTTGCAACACCATTATCTGACGGCCTGGCCAGCACAGCCACCGTCCCCAAAGAACAGATTACTGTACATATCGCACCTATTTCTCCCACTATGATCTACCCACATGCGACACCGGTAGGACAACCTGTCAGAACCACCGGCGCGCAAGGGCGCTTATATGGCCGGCAATATGACTGGGGTGTGTTCAACCGTGGCAACGGTGAAGCCGCAGGGTTCGGACCAGTAGGCCGTTATGGCATTGCTCCATGGGCTGAAGACTGGAGTCGCCTGCGACAGACCGGCAAACGCTCTGACCCTTTCGATATTCTCAAATTCATTCCTCTTAATAAAGACGGTTCAGTCTGGCTCAGCTTCTCAGGAGAAACCCGGGCGCGTAACTGGTTTGAAAGCCGCCCCGGACTGGGCACACAGAAAGTTAACGATTCAGGACGCTTTGCTGTCAGAAATCTCTATGGGGCTGATTTGCACCTGGGGTCACATGTACGTCTGTTCGGGCAGCTGATTAATGGTAACGCCGGCGGGTGGAGACCCTACAGCTATGGCTCAACATACCGTAAAAAGCTTGATATGCAGCAGGCCTTTATTGAATTCAAATGGACTATGCTACATGCCAAAAGTGGCTTTCTATTTGGACGGCAACAGTTTGTCGGTGCCCCCTCTTACATGATGTATAACCGTGAGACACCCAATGTGCCACTCTCATGGAACGGTTTCAGAGGGTACATGGTCTGGCCCCGTTTTCGAATTGACGGCTGGGACTTTGTGCAAACCGATGACAGCCATAATAAAATGTTCCATGATGGCGAGAACTATAATAATCGCCTTTACGGTTTTAATTTTACCTGGGCGCCACCTGACGGTCGTTTTATGCACGACCGCACTTATTCCTTCCTCGATCTTTTTTATATTGGCTACAAACTCGCAGGGCGCAACAGTGCTGTAGCAACGCCCACGAATGGCAGCAGCGAGGGCTTTAATACACGCAATAATTTTGGCGTACGCTGGCACGGACTGGCTGGCCCCTTTGAGTTTTCCTTAGGGGGAATCTGGCAGGGAGGTGTTTTCAGATACGCCCGCACAAACCAGGCACGTAATGTCAGCGGCTATGCTATCAATACACTGGTCGGATACCGTATTCCCAAAAACCCATTCCATACTTTTCTGGGCCTTCAGACTGACGTCTATTCAGGTGGCAATAAAAATAAAACCAGCGGCACCATTGGTACTTATATTTCTCCATTTAACCCGCAAACCAACTATCTCGACACCACAACCTATATGACAGGTTCAAACCTGATCGGTTTTGCGCCGCTTATCAAAGCAACGTTCCTTAAATCTGTCAGTTTACAGGTAAAATATCCACTCTTCTGGCGCTACAGCACTCAGGACCCGATTTATAAGTCTTCAGGATTTTATAAATTCACTCAGGATTTTAATGGCAAATTTATTGGCATGGCCCCACAGGCCGCACTGGCATGGCAGATCACCGACCACCTGTCATGGACGCAATATGTGTCACGCTTCATGACCTCGCATGCGCTCAATAAAGCAGGAGGCTCAAGCGGTACATATTACCAGTCAAACTTTGTATTTCGCTTCTGAAAAGCGATCTGACAGAATTACAGCTCACGCACGCCCCGTCTGGCCAGTCAGCTGCGACGGATCAAGATTGATACTGGCCAGAGCCTGCCGCCACTTCTGTTCAAAATCTTTACCGAATAAAATATCACGTGAAAACGGGGCGATAAGCCAGGAGTTTTGCAAAAGAACTTCTTCTTCAAGCTGTCCTGGTACCCAGCTCGCATGCCCCATAGCCAGCAATGCCTGACGAGGGCCATGCCCTTCAGCCATCTCTTTGAGAACAGAGATACTGGCACTAAGCGTAACGTCAGGCGTAACGGATAAACCGTCCTCACTTTGCCACTCCCCCGAATGCAAAATAAATCCCCGTGTTATATCAACGGGTCCGCCTGCACTGACAAGAACACGATGCACTGATGACATCTGAGCGATCTGCAGCTGCTCAAGCAGATCATCTACCACCTTCTTTGGTAAATGGTGGTTAATAACAAAACCCATAGCGCCACCTTCATCAGAATGCGCGCAAATATAAATAACAGCTCCGGCAAATGGCGTTCCGACCATTACAGGAGAAGCAATAAGAAGCTTCCCGGTAAGAGACTCCGCAAAGCGCACTACTGACGGTAAAGAACTATGTGAACCCATTTCTTCGATATGAAACTACTTTCATTATTTTGCAACCTTTTAAAACTTCATTACAGGACTCATGCAAAAACTATTTTCAGGTTCTGTAAAATATCTTATTTTTACATGAAGACATTTCTCCTCTACAGTCATCAGAAGTATCGGGAGGAGAAGCCTGTGAGTAAACTTACCCAATTTCTGGATGTTCTCGACAGCTACAGCGTAACAGACGGTAGCACCTTCAACCTAAAAAACTATAAACCCGACGATGACGGGAAGCTGGGACTAAAAAAAGAAGACGGTGTTTTTCTGCTTAAAGAAGTAAAAGCCCTGCTGCAGGAGCTGCAGGAGCTGCTTTATGCCAATAAAACCCACTCCCTTCTTATCGTGTTACAGGGCATGGATGCAGCTGGCAAAGACGGCACCATCAAGCATGTTATGTCAGGAGTAAATCCACAGGGCGTCTCTGTCGCCTCATTCAAAAACCCAAGCTCTTCTGAACTGGCGCATGGTTTCTTGTGGCGTATTCACGCCGCCGCCCCTGAAGCAGGCCATATCGGGCTATTTAACCGCAGTCATTATGAAGATGTGCTGGTAACCAAAGTTCACCCCGAACTGCTCGAGAAAGAGCATCTGAGCGGCCCGCTTAACACCCCGGAATTCTGGGAGGGACGCTATGATGACATTCGCAATCTCGAACATTACCTGTCACGACAGGGTACTGTTGTTATAAAATTCTTCCTTAATATTTCACGTAAAAAACAAAAAAAACGTTTACTTGAACGCCTCGATATTCCTGAAAAACGCTGGAAATTCTCTTCAGCTGATTTACGTGAGCGTGAATTCTGGGATAAATATCAGGAGGCTTTTCAAGATGCCATTTCTGCCACAGCCAGCCCGCATGCTCCCTGGGTGGTCGTACCATCAGACCGCAAATGGTATGCACGCCTTGTTGTCATAGGCACCATCATCCGGACCCTGAAAAATTTACATCAGGAATTGCCTAAACCTGACCCGGAAGTTAACAAATATATTGATGACTATCGCGAACATCTGCTCAGGGAAAAAGACTGAACCTATGCTGAAACTAATGCGTAATTTTTACGCAGGCGGCGCATTTTTTCTTGCCGCAACACTGTTAGCATCGCCCTGTGTTTACGCACAGGGTGCCAGCACTACAGAGGGTGAGAGCTGCAATAACCAGGCCTTTCTTGCCAGGCAGCAGGCCTACGAAAATGGTACAGCCACGGCTGATTCACCCGTACATATCTGCGGCACCGTTATTGGCGTTAAAAAAAGAGTACAGCACACCAGAAGCGGTCGGCATGGTTATTTTTACGTTCTCATTGCCCCTCATGTTTCGATCAGAATCGTTTCAGGGCTTGAACGCATGAATGCACCTTCATGGCCGTGGGTCAGAAAAGGTGATTCAGTTGATATTGTCGGACGCTATTACTACGACTCTGCGCGTAGCCAGGGCGTTGACTGGACACATCACGGCACTGGCCGTGAATGGCACACCCCCGGTTATATCATCGTTAACGGCAAAAAATATCAGTAAACTATACTGACCAGACGAAATATATCTGGTCAGCATTTCACAGTTTACTCAGCTGCCTCTTTGTCAGGAGCAGCTTTTTTAGGCTTACGATTACGCTCTTTTACTGCGGCGGGTGTCACCTCACCTGCTGCGGCATCAGGTATAATATCAAATGTCAGTGCCGCATTTTTCAGGCCGATTTTAACCGTACCACCCTTAGCAAGTTTGCCAAAAAGAAGTTCTTCAGCCAGAGGTTTTTTCAACTCTTCCTGAATCACACGCCCCAGGGGACGTGCACCATACAAGCGGTCATACCCACGTTCTGCCAGCCATTCCTTCGCAGCAGAAGAAATTTCAAACAGAACATGACGATCTGCAAGCTGCGCTTCAAGCTGAAGTACAAATTTCTCGACCACACGCCCTACTGTTTCAGGAGCAAGGTGCGTAAACGGCACAATCGCATCAAGACGGTTACGGAACTCCGGCGTAAACAGACGTTTAATCGCCTCTTCATCCTCACCTGAACGTGCTTCCCGCCCGAAACCAATAGCTTCTTTGCTCAGGTCGGCAGCACCTGCGTTAGTCGTCATGATCAGAATAACATTACGGAAATCAACCGTCTTGCCATTATGATCAGTCAGACGACCATGATCCATAACCTGCAACAGCACATTATAAAGATCAGGGTGTGCCTTCTCAATCTCATCAAGCAGCAATACTGCATGAGGAGTCTGATCAATAGCATCTGTCAGCAGGCCACCCTGGTCAAACCCGACATATCCAGGCGGAGCACCCAGCAGGCGCGAGATGGAGTGACGCTCCATATATTCAGACATATCGAAGCGAATAAGCTCAATGCCAAGTGTTGAGGCAAGCTGACGGGCGACCTCTGTTTTACCAACCCCCGTCGGGCCAGAGAACAGATAGTTACCTATTGGCTTCTCAGAATCTCGCAGCCCGGCTCGCGACAACTTAATCGCTGCAGAAAGAGTTTCAATCGCCTTGTCCTGCCCGAACACCATCCCCTGAAGATCACGCTCAAGGTAACGGAGCACCTCCTTATCATCAGTAGAGATGCTTTTGGGCGGAATACGGGCAATGCGGGCAATAACGTCTTCAACATCCTTCAGATTAACGGTTTTACGGCGTTTACTTTCAGGCAGAAGCATGCGCGAAGCACCGACTTCATCAATCACATCAATCGCCTTATCAGGCAATTTCCGGTCATGAATATATTTAGCCGAAAGCTCAACCGCTGCACGAATAGCCTCTTCAGTATAACGAACCTTGTGATGCTGCTCGTAATTAGTTTTCAGGCCTCGTAAAATTTTTACAGCATCTTCAACTGAAGGCTCAGGCACATCAATTTTCTGAAACCGGCGAACAAGCGCACGGTCTTTTTCAAAATGCTGACGATACTCTTTATAGGTTGTCGAGCCGATGCAGCGCAGCGTACCAGCTGCCAGTGCCGGTTTGAGCAGGTTTGACGCATCCATCGCACCGCCTGATGTAGACCCTGCACCAATAACCGTGTGGATTTCGTCAATAAACAAAATACCATGCGGGTCCTGATCAAGCTCTGTTACAACAGCTTTCAGACGCTCTTCAAAATCCCCGCGATAGCGCGTACCTGCAAGCAACGCTCCCATATCGAGAGAGTAAATTGTTGCTTTGAGCAACACCTCCGGCACGTCCCCCTCAACAATACGCCTGGCAAGACCTTCAGCGATCGCTGTTTTACCAACGCCCGGATCACCTACATACAAGGGATTATTTTTTGTACGGCGGCAGAGGATCTGGATAGTACGCTCAACCTCGCTGTCACGGCCAATGAGAGGGTCAATCTTACCCGCCTCAGCTTTCTGGTTAAGATTAACGCAGTAGGTTGAAAGGGCATCCTTACTTTTCTGCCCACGCCCGCCCTCGGGCTTTTCACCTTCACCACTTTTCTCGGAGCCAGAGTCACCTCCCTCCCCTGCACCCGTGGGGGGACGCCGGGTCGAACGATCAGGGGCTTTCGCTATACCGTGTGAGAGGAAGTTAACCGCATCAAGGCGCGTCATATCCTGAAGCTGCAGGAAATAAACCGCATGACTTTCGCGTTCTGCAAAAAGAGCAACAAGAGCATTAGCCCCCGTCACCTGATCGCGACCGGTTGACTGTACATGAATCGCCGCGCGCTGAATAACACGCTGAAAAGCTGCCGTTGGTTTGGGTTCAACAGGACGCTCTGCCGCAAGCCCTGCCAGATCTTTATCCAGAAAACCAGTCAGGTCAGTGCGCAGACGTTCAAGATCCACGCCACAGGCCCTGAATACCGTAACAGCATCGGAATCATCGACCAGAGCCAGAAGCAGATGCTCCAGCGTGGCATATTCGTGGTGCCGCTCACCCGCTAAAATCAGAGCCTGATGCAGCGTCCGTTCCAGATTGCGTGACAACATGCCGAGACGCTCCTTCTCACCTCAGTTCAGTGCCCGAACAAGGCAGACCAACCTGCCTGATCTGACACACCAGAAGTTATATTTGGCGTCTTTGAAGAGAATTGCGAGTCCGAAAATAAATATTATAAAAAAAATGAGCGCCCGACTATTTTAACGCCGCTTTAACGCCCTCAATCTTTCTCAATAGTACACTGCAGAGGATGCTGATTCTGACGTGCCAGATCCATCACCTGCGTTACCTTTGTTTCGGCAACCTCGTAGGTAAAAACCCCGCAGACACCAACGCCGCGCTTATGCACGTTGAGCATAATATTTGTAGCTTCATCTCTGTTTTTACTAAAAAACCGTTCAAGTACGTGCACAACAAATTCCATAGGCGTATAATCATCGTTGAGCATCAGAACTTTATACATAGGCGGTTTACGTACTTCTGGCCGCACATGCACGACCACATCAATATCTGCTCCGTTTTTGTCCGGATCATTATCAGAATTCTGAGACCATAACGGTCCTCCACCAGCAGTAAGAACAGCCACGCCACAGGTCCCCATCAACATTTCACCTCGCACAAAGCGCCTGGAAAATTCACAACACATAATATCGACATTTTTTTCAGAAATAAAAGTGTTGTGCTCTGTTACATTTAAGTCGCACAGTGTAAAACTACGTCAGAGAAGCCCCAGCAGTACAAACGTCAGGCAAAGCCGTGAAAAACTCCGCACTCAGCTTTCTGTTTCCTCTTAAGAAAACAAACAAACGAAAGACTCGTCTTTCTGCGCTGACGTGTCTTCTGACGTGTACTGCTCTTGGCACTCTGATCCCGAAAGAGGAAGCTTTTGCACAATATACGCATCAGGTCAGCACAATTGTCGTAGATGCCAGAACCGGTGCAGTTCTCTCCCAGACTGACCCCGACCTGCGCCGCTACCCGGCAAGCCTGACAAAACTGATGACCCTTTATATGGCATTCTCAGCATTACGGGCAGGCACAGTATCTCTCAGCCAGCAGCTGCCGGTGTCCATACATGCTGTAACGATGGAGCCTTCAAAGCTCGGAGTCGCACCTGGCACCATGCTGACGGTCGAGCAGGCCATTCTTGCTCTTGTTACTAAATCTGCCAATGACGCGGCCTGTGCTCTGGGCGAATTTCTGGGCGGTGGGAGTGAACCACAGTTTGCTGCCATGATGACACAGCAGGCACATATCCTGGGCATGCAGAACACCACATTTCGTAACGCGTCAGGACTTCCCGATCCTGACCAGGTCACTACTGCGCGAGACCTCTCTTACCTTGCCAGTCACCTGATTGCTGACTTCCCTGAATATTATCACTACTTCTCTACTGAGAGTTTTTACTTTCACCACCGGGTCATTCCCAATCACAACCCGATGCTCAGAAGTTATGCCGGAGCGGATGGGATGAAAACAGGTTATACTCAGGAAGCCGGGCATAACCTTGTGACCTCTGCCATGCGAAGCAACGTAAGGCTGATTGGTGTTGTGCTTGGCGCTCCTTCTAATAATTCGCGCAATATTGTTATGGCCAGCCAGCTTGACCGTGGTTTTGATGCTGAAGGTGTTGCGCCTGTCGAGCGCCCGCTCCTCCTTGCTCGCCATACTGTGCCGACACGTCAGCACAAACATCAGCTGCTCATGCTGGCTTCTGCTCATCATCGCGGGCGGGGATCACAGGTCGTAGAGGTGGCAGAAGCACCTCTCTCATCGCACCGGCGTGCTCATGCAAAACCTGTTACGGCAGGCCATCATCACGTACAGCTTGTAGGTGCAAAATTACGTCAGGCCACAACAGGTACACATACCACTCTGCACCACTCCGGCTCTGCCCGACACCGCACCTGAATACTTGTTTGAGTAAAAGCGGGTTGCCTTTCAGCGTATAGCCCTTCATTTTGCGGGCCTCTGTATTTTTTAAGACCCCGCGAAATGTAAGGAAGAAACTCATGGCTGGCAGACACGGCATCGTTCTGCATACTGAACACGACTTTAAGGGGCTTCGGGCAGCAGGACAGCTCGCAGCAGCAACCCTTGATATGATTACGCCCCATGTACAGCCCGGCGTGACGACTGAAGAACTCAACCAGATTATTCACGACTATACCCTTGCACACGGTGCTACACCTGCCCCGCTGAATTACCGCGGCTTTCCTAAATCATGCTGCATTTCGATCAATCATGTCGTCTGCCATGGCATACCAGGTGAAAAACGCCTGCAGGAAGGTGATATCGTTAATATCGATGTGACCTCTATTCTTGATGGCTGGTATGGCGACAGCAGCCGCATGTATCCGGTCGGCCGTATTCCCGTAAAAGCAGCAAAACTGATTAAAACAACCTATGACTGCCTGATGCGCGGCATTGAGGTTGTTAAACCCGGTGCAACTCTTGGCGATATTGGTCACGCCATTCAGACCCTGGCAGAAGGTCACCGTTATTCTATTGTGCGTGATTTCTGTGGACACGGCATCGGGCGCACCTTCCACTCTGAACCAACTGTGCTGCATTATGGACGCCCCGGGCACGGCATGAAACTTGAAGCCGGCATGGTGTTCACCATTGAACCCATGCTCAATATTGGCCGCCATGACGTTAAAATTCTTGATGACGGATGGACTGCCGTCACACGAGACCGTTCTCTTTCTGCTCAGTTTGAGCATATGCTGGCCGTAACAGAAGACGGCTATGAAATATTCACCCTCTCTCCTGCCGGATATACCTGCCCGCCTTATACAACAGAAAGCTGATAGCGCATGCACCGCCGCCACCTCTCTCGCTCTGTAATCGGCACTGCCCTTCTCTGCGGTACGCTGCTGCAACCAGGAATAACCCTGGCGGCAGCATCTGCCTCTGCACCTGACCCGCTGGCTTATGGCACAACACAGCCTGATAACCTGCCTCCGCTTCAGGCAACGCCTGGTCAGCATGGCATGGTTGTGTCAGCACAAAAGCTGGCCTCTGATGTCGGTGCGCAGATTCTGGCGCAGGGTGGTAACGCTGCCGACGCTGCCGTGGCGGTGGGATATGCTCTGGCTGTTGTTTACCCGGCGGCCGGAAACATTGGCGGTGGCGGTTTTATGCTGCTGCGCCCTAAAGGCAAACCAGCTATTTTTCTCGACTTTCGTGAAAAAGCACCTCAGGCTGCAACAGCAGATATGTTCCTGGACAAGCAGAGTAATGTCATAACCGGAGCGTCTGTAACCGGATGGAAGGCCGTTGCCGTACCAGGCACCGTTGCCGGCCTTGACCGGGTTCTGCACGACTGGGGCAGCCTGTCACGCCAGGATGTGATGGCTCCCGCCATCAGACTCGCACGGGCTGGTTTTATTCTGCATAAAGGCGATATTGAGCTTTTACGTACCTCAACTGAAATGTTTCGCAAAAGCCCGCAGGCCCGGGCAATTTTTTTACGCCCTGACGGTTCGCCCCTGCGGGAAGGTGACCGACTGGTACAAAAAGACCTGGCAAACACACTCCAGCTTATTGCCGACCAGGGGACGAATGCTTTCTACAGAGGTTCAATTGCCAGAACCATCGTTGATGCTTCACAACAGAATGGTGGTATTTTGCAACTCTCTGACTTCGCGCGTTACAAAACACGTGAACTGTCTCCTCTGAGCTGTCACTACCGGGGGTATCTGATTGAAACAGCCCCTCCGCCAAGTGGTGGCGGTGTTGCACTATGCGAAATGCTGAATATTCTCTCAGGCTACAATATGCACGCACTGGGCCTGCATACAGCACCGGCATTACAGCGTGAGATCGAAGCCATGCGACATGCATATTCTGATCGCCGCAGCCTGGGCGACCCCGAGTTTGTTAAAAATCCGGTAAAAGAACTACTTGACCCGGCTTATGCTGCACGCATTCGTGCTCATACACCATTAAATAAAGCTACGCCCTCCGCCAGCCTGAAAGAAGGCGACGCCAGCCCGGAAAAACATGAAACCACGCAATTCTCAGTCATCGATAAAAATGGCTTTGCTATCTCGACCACCTACACCCTCAATGGATGGTTTGGCGCAGGGGTAATTGCGGGCAATACCGGCTTTTTTCTCAATGATGAGATGGATGATTTCTCTACCAAACCTGGGGCTCCCAACATGTTTGGTATTGTCGGCAGCAAAGCCAACGCTATTGCCCCTGGCAAAACACCCCTTTCATCTATGACACCCACCATTATTTCCCGCGATAATACACCAGTTATGGTCATTGGCAGCCCTGGTGGCTCGCGCATTCCAACTATTGTATTGTCAGTTATTCTTGGCGTGGTGGATTATGGCCTGACTATTCAGCAGGCTATTGATCTGCCACGCCTGCACCAGCAATGGCTGCCTGAACCCGTTGAGATTGAGGCAGGTGCGTTGTCACCCCGGGTACAAAAAACCCTTGAACAGGAGGGATATAGTTTTGCCCCGCATGCTCCCTGGGGTATTCCTGAAGGGATTCTGGCAGGCGGTGCTAAACTTAACGAAAAAGGCAATGCGCTTTACTATGGTGGCTTTGACCGGCGCCATGAAGGCGGCGGTGCAGCAGGCGAGTAAAACTTATTATGTAGCAGGTGAGAAACCCTGCATCTGGAGGGTTCGAAAAACCCTCTGGTTTTGAGGTCTGCTCTGTGATTCCATTTCTCGTGCGT
>NZ_JOMN01000068.1:0-12584 GCF_002153485.1 Acetobacter sp. DmW_043
TCGAAAACATGTTCGCAAAGCTCAAAGACTGGCGACGGGTGGCAACACGATATGATCGCTGCGCTCATACCTTCATGTCCGCAATCCATATCGCTGCAAGCTTCATCTTCTATCTTAAAGAATGAGTCCTGAGCCTGGTTATTGTTTTCCGAGCCTTAAAGCCTCTTCAAGCCACGCCGCAACATGAAACAGGTGAGAGTCTTTGTGGCCTGTTTGCATGGCCATAAGGCCTGCAGGGGCAGCGCCGGCTGCGTGGCAGGGCAGGCTGATAGCACAGCCATTGATAAAGTTGGCAACAGTCGGGTTTCGCAGCAGCAGCAGGTTAGTACGTGTCAGCAGTGTTTCATCTGCCACGAGGTCAGCAATATGTGGTGCAATAACCGGCACTGTTGGCATGATAAGTGCATCATAGGGGGCTATGACCTGCGCTGCCCTGTTAATAAGTGCCTGCCGTTCGTGTTGCAGTGTCAGGTAATCAACCGCACTTTGTTCTTTGCCGCGTAAAATGCGTCTGAGCACAAAGGGATCATAAGCTTCTGATTTATGCTCCAGCAGCGGGGCATGCCATGCGAGGGATTCAGGTGCAGGAAAGCCCCCGAGCCGGTTAATCTGCGGTAAATTTTCAAGCTCGCTAAAGCATACATCTTCCAGAATGGCACCAGATTTCTCCAGCTGCTTCAGTGCGGCATGCCACGTGCTGGCAACAGTGTCATCCATACCGTCCAGCACATAGCTTTGTAGTACACCCAGGCGTGGCCGGCTGGTTTTGCGGGCTTCAGGTCGTGCGCTCCAGTCAACAGGCAGGCCTGCAAGCGCACGGTCCGCAGCCCAGCAGCATGATACGGTACGGCCCAGGCTGCCAACAGAATCAAGAGTTGAGGAAAGCGGGACAGTTCCTCTGGTTGAAATGCGGCTGGCCGTCGGTTTATATCCGGTAAGCCCCGTCAGCGCTGCGGGAATACGGCATGACCCCCCGGTGTCACTGCCTATACCCACAAAAGCCATACCATCAGAGACAGAAACTGCCGCTCCGGAAGATGAGCCGCCCGGAATACGCCTGTTTGCTCTGTCCCACGGGTTTGCCGGGGTGCCGGTATGCGGGTTCATGCCAACGCCGGAGAAAGCAAACTCCGTCATTGTTGTCCGTCCGATAGAAATAAGGCCAGCCTGACGGGCCAGAGCAATGGCAGGCGCATCCTGCTGTGCCGGCGGGGCATCACTGAGTACGACAGAGCCGGCTCTGGTGATGCTGCCTGCTTCGTCAAACAGATCTTTTACGGACATCAGCAGTCCGGCAAGCGGGGGGAGTGGCTCACCGGCCCTGCGTCGGGTATCCGTCAGGTCAGCCTGTTTTCGTGCACTGTCAGCGTGTACGACGCTAAAAGTCTGACTGCCTTCTCCTTCTTTGTCATGAATGCGTGCCAGAGCCAGTTCTGTCAGGTGTCGGCTGCTGACCTTGCCCTGAGCCAGAGCGCATGCTGCGGCAAACAAAGAAGGAAAAGTATCAGTCATAAATTATCCCTCAGTTTTGTCGCGCAGGGTGACAAGAAGCGGCACGTGGTCTGAAGGTCGCTCCATAGCGCGCTCGTCTTTGTCAGGGAATACGCTGACAAGGCGTTCAGCGACCCTGGGTGAAAGCAGGGCGTGGTCAATGCGTATGCCGCTGTTTCGCTGCCATGCTCCGGCCTGATAATCCCAGAAAGTGTAGAGTGTCTCTGTCGGGTGCAGTGCGCGCAGAGCATCTGTCAGCCCCAGCCAGATCAGACGGCGGAAGGCTGCACGTGTCTGTGGCCGGACCAGAGCATCATCGGGTGCGAGGGCTCCGGGCGCACAGTCGCCTGCTGCGGGGCAGACATTATAATCTCCGGCAAAGATAAAATCAGTTTCTTCGCGCAGATAGTGCTCAGCCCGCGCTGTCAGTGCTTCAAAAAAGGCCAGCTTGGTGGCGTATCCTTCTTCTCCGCCTGAATTGCCATTGGGCAGATAGAGGTTGCCAAAGGCCAGCCCCTGCGTGCGTATTTCAACATAGCGGGCTGCCGGGTTATCAAAGCCGGGCAGGTGGTCAGTGACAATTTCTGTCCTGTCACCTTTAACCAGTGTGGCTACACCGTTATAGGATTTCTGCCCGACCACGGCAGAGGCATAGCCGCGTTCTTTAAAGAAAACAGCCGGAAACGCTGCCGTTTCACATTTGATTTCCTGCATCATCAGCACATCAGGGTCGTGTCGCTCCAGCCAGTCTGCAATCAGGTTCTGGCGCAGGCGAACGGAATTTACATTCCAGGTGGCGAATTTCATGCGAGAGAAAAGCTTGTGCCACAACCGCAGGATGAGGCTGCATTGGGATTGTTAACTGTAAAATGTGCGCCCATCAGCTTGTCAGAAAAATCAAGCTGAGCACCTTCAAGTAACTCAAGGCTGGCAGGGTCAACCACAACCAGCACGTCATTTTTCTCAAAGTGCGTATCATCTTCAGCGATCTCTGCCTGGGTAATCAGGCCAAAGCGATACTGAAAGCCGTTGCAGCCGCCTGCATCAACAGAAACGCGCAGAGCGGCCGGCAGGGGAGTATTCTGCCCCGCGGCAGACTGCCTGCGGCTGGCAAGAACAGAGGCAATGCGCTTGGCAGCAGCATCGGAGACGGAGAAGGGCTGTGGCTGGGTCATGCTGTTATAAATAGCGTTCCGGTAAAGGTGTTTGAAGAGGAAAATGCAGAGAAGTTGGTGAAATTTTGAACAATGCCCTATTATGCCTGTTTATAACCGCCTTCTGGCTCTTCTGTCAGCGGGCTTTGCAGCAGGTCGGGCAGGAGAAAGAATGTCGTTACAGGAACATCTCGCAACATGTGCGCCTTATGCCGTGCAGAGAGGGGAGGGGCGTGGTCGCAGGCAGTACGATGAGGCTGAGTCACTTACGCGTTCTCCCTGGCAGCGTGACAGGGACCGGGTGGTACATTCTTCAGGCTTCAGGCGGTTACAGTATAAAACTCAGGTCTTTGTTAATCATGTCGGTGATTTTTTTCGTACCAGGCTGACGCACTCTCTCGAGGTGGCACAGGTTGCCCGCTCTATGGCGCGTGCTTTACACCTTGATGAAGATCTGACCGAAGCGGTGGCTCTGGCGCATGACCTTGGGCATACTCCTTTTGGCCATGCGGGAGAGGATGCCCTGGCCGAGCTGATGTATAACTGGGAAGGGTTCGATCATAATACGCAGGCACTGCGTCAGGTTACGCTGCTTGAGCGGCGCTACCTCACGTTTAACGGTCTGAACCTGACATGGGAGACGATAGAAGGGCTGGCCAAACATAACGGGCCGGTTAAAAAGCCAGGTCCATGGCTGCGTGAGTTTGATGCGGCATGGCCGCTTGGCCTTACCGGCTTTGCGTCAGCTGAAGCGCAGGTTGCCGCCCTGGCCGATGATATTGCCTATCATGGTCACGACCTTGATGATGGTGTGAAGTCGGGCCTGCTGACACTTGATGATCTTACTGATGTGCCTCTGGTCGGGGGTATTCTGGCTGAAGTGCGCAGGATTGCGGCTGATTATACTGATGTGCCACAAAAAGCGCAGCGTATCCGCCATGAGGTTGTGCGCAGGGTAATCAATGCTCTGGTGACAGACGTGCTGGTGACATCGCGGAGAAACCTCCAGGACCTCGCCCCCCAAAGAGTTGAGGATATTCGTGCAGCCTCGCAGCCTGTTATTGCTTTCAGCCCCGAAATGTGGGCAGCAAATAAAGGAATTCGAAAATTCCTCTTTGCCCGGCTTTACAGGCACTGGCGGGTTAACCGCATGGGGTATAAAGCCAGAAAGGTTACCTCTGGTCTGTTTACTGTGCTGACGGAGTCGCCTGATCTGCTGCCTGATGTCTGGCGTGAGAGAGCCCCTTCTGGCAATGATATGGCTTTGCGTCGTACAGTGGCCGATTATGTGGCGTCTATGACCGACCGTTTTGCTATTGATGAGTATCGCCGCTTGACGGACTTGTCAGTAACAGGTTGAAACCCCGGCGTTGTATCGTTTTGTATTAGGATTTTTACGCGTATGTCAGAGTGTTTGTTCCAGCATTATCGTCACCAGGTTCTTGCCGCAGTGCATACACTGTTGCCTGACGTGCCCGAAGAAACACTCGCCCGTATTGAGGTCACTCCAACGCGTGACCCTTCACACGGCGACATGGCGACAAATGCGGCCCTTTTGCTGGCAAAAACTGCACGCCGCAAGCCTGCTGATATTGCAGGTGAACTCGCAGCTCTGCTTGAAAAAACCGAAGGGGTAGCCAGTGCGGCTTCGGCTGGTCCTGGTTTTGTTAACCTCACACTTAAGCCCGATACACTGCGTCATATTCTGCCGGTTATCCTTAAAGCGGGTGAGGCATATGGTGATGCTCAGACCGGTAACGGGGTAAAGGTTAATGTTGAGTACGTTTCAGCAAACCCTACCGGGCCAATGCATGTCGGGCATTGCCGTGGCGCTGTTGTGGGCGATGTTACAGCCAGCCTGCTGGCAAAAACCGGTTTTGATGTAACCCGCGAATTTTATATTAATGATGCCGGCACTCAGGTCAGGGCTCTGGCCTGGGCAGCTTACTGGCGTTATCTTCAGGCGCTGGGCACAAAGCTGACGGAAGACGAGTTTGCGGCTCTGACACCTAATGGTCTTCAGTATAAAGGGGATTACCTCATTCCTGTGGGTGAGGATCTGGTCGGGCAATATGGTCGCACTCTGGCGGGTGATGACGCGGCCCCTCTGCCTGAGAGTGAATGGCTCGGTACCGTTCGCAACTTCACTGTAGCTCATATGCTGGTGGCGATTAAAGAAGACATGCACGCCCTGGGTGTGAAGCATGATGTCTTTACGTCAGAGGCGCAGGTGCTGCGTGACGGGGCTGTTGATGCTGCCATTACTCACCTTGAAAAAGAAGGCCTGCTTTACGAGGGTGTGCTTGAGCCTCCTAAAGGTAAGCTTCCTGATGACTGGGAGGAACGCGAGCAGCTTCTTTTCCGTGCGACTGACTTTGGTGATGACGTTGACCGTCCTCTGAAAAAATCTGACGGTACCAATACCTATTTTGCGAATGATATTGGCTATCATGCTGATAAGGTTGCACGTGGTGCCCAGGTGATGATTGATATCTGGGGTGCTGATCACGGTGGTTATGTTAAGCGTATGAAAGCCGCAGTGAAAGCTGTAACCGGAGGCAGCACACCGCTTGAGGTTGTGCTGTGTCAGATCGTTCATATTCTGAGAAATGGTGAGCCTGTCAGAATGTCCAAACGGGCAGGCACATTTGTCACGCTGCGTGACCTGATTGACGAAGTCGGTAAGGACGTTGTGCGCTTTACTATGCTGACCCGCAAGAGCGATGCGCAGATGGAGTTTGATCTTGATCATGTTGTGGCAAAGCAGCGTGATAACCCGGTTTTTTATGTGCAGTATGCTCATGCCCGGTGTCGTTCTGTTTTGCGTGCCGCGACTGAAGAGGGCAGCTATGGCGTAACTGATGCTGAAGTTTTAGCTGCAGTGCCGCTGGATACGCTGAGTGCCGATGTTGAAATGGCTCTTATCCGCCGCCTGGCTGAGTGGCCGCGTCTTGTTGAAGCCGCCGCTCAGGCCAGAGAGCCGCATCGTGTTGCTTTTTATCTGACGGATCTTGCCGGTGATTTTCACTCTTTGTGGAACCACGGGCGTGACGATGCAGCTTTACGCTTTTTGCAGCCTGAAGCGCCTGAGGCAACCCGTGCCCGCCTGGCTCTTGTTGCTGCTGTGGCAACGGTTATTCGTTCAGGTCTGGCTGTAATGGGTGTCGAACCAGTAGAGGAAATGCGCTGATGTCTGACGACCAGAGTCAGAACGAAGAACAATACCAGGAAAATCGCAGATCTGCTGACTATGCGCGTGAGCGTATGGGGGGGCATCAGCCGCCGCCTCGTAAGGCAGGCGGGTCTGCTTTTCGGGTTCTGACTAATGCGCTGAACAGCGATGCAAGCACCCGCTGGCTTGTTTATGGTACAGCAGGCCTGGGTGGTCTTCTGCTGGTAAGTATCGGCGGGTGGGCTTTGCTGGGGCACCATCAGGGGGGGATTCCCGTTATTGGTCCGCCATCTGTCGCAATGCGCACAAAACCGGTTGATCCGGGTGGTATGCAGCTTGATAATATGATTGTGCCTGAGGCTGATGATGGGCAGGCCCACCTGACGCCCGGGCCCGAAAAGCCCAACCCTGGCGGGCTTGCTGAGCAATACGGGCAAAGTGCAGAAAAACAGGATACGACTGCTGGCAGTGCAGGTGCATCGTCTGATGTTGCCGGAGCAGCAGCCAGCACAGAGCAGAGCCAGACTCCTCCTGCCGCCCCTGACACTTCTGCTGTTGCCCAAAATGACGATAAAGCTGCGGCTGGTGTGATGCAGCCTGCAGATAGTCAGGATCCGGTGATTCAGTCTGATGCTCTGCCTGCGCCTGAAACTCCTGAGGCTCCGGTGGATGATAAAACACCGCCTCAGGCACCGATCGAACCGGTAAAAAAAGCACCTGAGAAAAAGGTGGTCACAGCAACGCAGCCTGTTGCACCCGCTTCATCCGGCGGGAAATATCAGGTGCAGCTTGCGGCTTTGCAATCACCGGAGCAGGCTATGAAAGAGTGGACAAGGCTGCAGACGCGCTACTCTGACCTTTTTGGCTCACGTAAACCGTCAGTCGAAAAAATACAGCGTGATAATGCAATTTTCTATCGTCTGCGTGTGACAGGTTTTGCGTCTTCAGCTGATACACGTGCGTTTTGTAGTGCTGTGCGTGAACGTGGGCTGGCCTGCACACAGGTTCACTAACGTCATGCTAAGGCTGGTGTAGTCTGCACAATGACAGATAAAAAATCTGATAGTGCAGACCAGCACCAGCCGCTGGCTCTGCCTTCCTCAACCGCAGCGGAGACGGAGCAGCAGGATGCCGCTTTGTTGCATCCTCCTGTGTTGCGGCTTGAGGGGTATGAAGGCCCCCTTGACCTCCTTCTTGAACTCGCTCGTGCACAAAAAGTCGATTTAAGTCGTATCTCAGTGCTTCAGGTTGTCGAGCAATATCTGATCGTTGTTGAAAAGGTACGTCATATTCGCCTTGAACTGGCTGCTGACTGGCTGGTGATGACGGCCTGGCTGACCTGGCTGAAGTCGCGCCTGCTTTTGCCGCCGGAGAGCGAGCAGGCAGCGGAGGGAGAAGAGGCAGCTGAATTATTACAGGCACGCCTGAGAGAGCTTGCCTGTATGAATCAGCTGGCTCAGTGGCTTGAAGCGCGACCTCACACCGGGCGCGATGTATGGGAGCGCGGTACGGCAGAAGATCTGACCGAAATAGACCGCTCGGGTCTGGTGCTTGATATCCCTCAGCTTATGCGTGCTTATATGAGCGCCATGCGGCGCACGGTAGCAAAGCGTCCTTATGCTCCTCCCAGGCCTTCTTTCTGGACTGTGAAAGAGGCTCTGACGCGGCTGACACGCCTGCTGGGTGAGGCCCCGCCTGGCTGGCGTAGCCTTGAAATGTTTTTGCCTCAGGCACTGACAGGTGCTGTCACGCGCCGTGAAGAATTACATCGCAACCGTGCAGCAAAAGCCAGTATTCTGATCGCAGGTCTTGAGCTGGCTAAAACAGGGAACCTTGAGTTGCGGCAGGATGAAATGTTTGGTCAGATTTTAGTGCGTGCCAGTCAGAGTGCGGGCAGCCCCGTTCAGCCGGTTACCCGGAGTGCTGATGATGATCTCTAAAGTTCAGGATGTGCCCTCATTGCCTGAGGAAGCCATACGTCTTGCAGAAGCGCTGATTTTTGCTGAAACAGAGCCGGTCAGGTTGTCGAGAGTATCTGAACTGCTTGCTGTACGTCAGCTTGTGCCAGAGAAGGTGGAGGACGCAGCAGCATTTAGCCTCTCTGTTCTGAAAAATCTGTCTGCCCGTTATGAGGGGCGGGGGGTGCAGCTTGTCGAAATTGCCGGAGGCTGGCAGTTTCGCACTGCGCCTGACCTTGCTCATGTCCTGACACGGGTTATGGAGCGTCCGCGGCGGTTGCCTCGTGCGGTGATGGAGACACTGGCAATTATTGCCTATCACCAGCCCTGCACACGTGTTGATGTAGAAGAGATACGCGGTGTAACGCTCGGGCAGAATGTGATGAATACGCTTATTGAGGCGTCGCTGATTTCACCACGCGGGCGTAAGGAAATTCCTGGCAGGCCTGTTTTATGGGGTACCACACCTGACTTTTTGCGTTATTTTGGTTTGCGTGCGTTATCGGATCTTCCGGCTCGCGAAGAACTTTTAAGAGACGTCCCACCGTTGCTTTCAGCTGCATCAGCAGCAGAAAGTGAGGATGATGGTGAGGCTGTATCTGTGCCGGAGTAAAAAAGAGTGATGAAGTGTAAAGCTGGTACAGGGCTGTGTTATCGTCAGGATGTGACTGATGTTTGACTTTGCATGGTCTGAAATTCTTCTGATCGGGCTGGTGGCTTTAATCGTTATTGGCCCCAAAGATCTGCCGGTTGCAGCAAAAAGTCTTGCAAAAGTTCTGAAAAAAATTCGTGGCGTAGCAGGCGAATTTCAGTCTCATGTTGATGAAATGGTGCGCGAGGCTGATCTGTCAGAAGTGCGCGATCATGTACGTGACCTGCGTAGTATGGATGTACGGGGCCGTATTATGAAAGCCATTGATTCTGATGGCAGTATGGCGCGTACGCTTGCGCCCCCTCCGGCACTTAATGCACCACCTGCCGGCCCCAGAGCACTGGACAGACTGCCGGGCCCGGGTATTCTGCCGCCTTTATCTCAGGCTGAAGTGCCACATGTCAGCGCGCCTGTTTTCTCGGGTGCGGCCGACAGTCATGAGCAGTTATATCAGAATGCGGAGATTGAAGCCGGTGTAACAGATGCTCCTGCCGAGCTGCCGCCTGCTGTTGTCAGACGTATTCTGTGTGACCAGGCGCAGTATCATCCTCCTGCTATTTTGCCGCCGGTCAGGGTGGTGCATGGGCATCGTCGGGTTGCTCCCGGCGTTGTTAACCAGGCATTACCTGAAGGGCACCACGACACGCCGGATATATCGTTATGACTGAGCACGAGCCTATGAGTGAGAACCCTATTAACGATCAGCCTATGCCGTTGCTTGATCATCTGATTGAGTTACGTAAGCGCCTGCTCTGGTCGATCGGGGCGTTTCTCATATGTTTTGGTATATGCTATCATTTTGCAGGTGATATTTACCTGTTTCTGGCGCGCCCTCTGGGGGAGATTATGCGCCAGAAAGGCGAGCAGCCCCATCTGATTTATACGGCGTTATACGAAGCCTTTTTCACTTACATCCGGGTTGCTTTTTTTGGCGCGGCTTTTCTCTCATTCCCTGTTGTAGCAATGCAGGCCTGGATCTTTATTGCACCTGGTCTCTACAGGTCAGAGAAAAGAGCGTTTGCTCCCTTTCTCGTTGCAACACCTGTCCTGTTTCTGCTCGGGGCAGGGCTGGCTTATTACTTTATTTTTCCTGTCGCCTGGCGGTTTTTTCTGTCGTTTCAGTCTCCGGCCGGAGACGGGAATGTGCAGATTGAGCTTCAGGCTAAAGTGTCAGAATATCTTTCTCTGGTCATGAAGCTGATTATGGCATTTGGTGTTTCGTTCGAACTGCCTGTTGTGCTGACTCTGCTGGCGCGCGTTGGTATTGTGACATCTGATATGCTGCGTCGTTATCGTCGTTATGCGATCGTGGGTGCGTTTGTCGCCGGTGCTATTTTCATGCCACCCGATATCATTACACAGACGGGGCTGGCTGTTCCGCTCATCCTGCTTTACGAAGTCTCTATTGTGTCTGCCCGGCTTGTTGAGCCTAAACGGGTTAAGACAGAAGAGGCTGAAGCAGAGTAATCGTTGTTTTAATAAACAGAAATTTTGGTGCCCTTATGCATGATATTCGCGCCCTTCGCGCAGACCCCGCCGCATTTGATGCTGACCTTGCCCGCCGTGGCCTGGCGCCTGTCGCTGATAAACTGCTGGTATGGGACGAAGAACGCCGACAGGCACAAACTGCCCTGCAGGAAAAGCAGGCCCGCCGTAAAGCGCTGGCGCGTGAAATTGGCCCGCTGAAAGGCAGAGGTGAAGATACCTCGGCGCTGGAGGCTGAGGCCGTTGGTCTGCGTGCTGAGATGGAAGCTTTTGAAGAGAAAATTGCTTTTCTTGATGGTGAGAGCTCAGGTGTACTGGCTTCTCTGCCAAACCGCCTTGATGCTGATGTACCTGAAGGACCGGATGAAAGCGCTAATGTCGTGCAGCATGAGTGGGGTACACGACCGGCATTTTCTTTCGCTCCGCGTCAGCACTTTGAACTGGGTGAAGCACTCGGGCAGATGGATTTTGGCACAGCAGCTAAGCTGTCAGGTGCCCGTTTTGTTGTGCTGAAAGGGGCTCTGGCTCGTCTGTCACGGGCACTGGGGCAGTTTATGCTCGATCTGCACGTGCAGGAGCATGATTACACCGAAACACTGGTGCCTGTGCTGGTTAATGATGCCGCGATGTATGGCACAGATAAGCTGCCTAAATTTGCTGATCAGTCGTTTCGTACAGAAGATGGTCGCTGGCTGGTGCCAACAGCTGAGGTGCCGCTGACAGCGTCAGTCAGTGGTGACATTCTGGCAGCGGGCAGCCTTCCGCTGCGTATGACAGCGCTGACACAGTGTTTTCGTAGTGAGGCAGGCTCTGCCGGGCGTGATGTGCGTGGTATGCTGCGCCAGCATCAGTTTGAAAAGGTTGAAATGGTGTCTGTCACCACACCTGAAGAGAGCAGCGCTGAACATGAACGGATGACACGCTGCGCCGAAACAGTGCTTGAAAAGCTGAAAATACCTTATCGGCGTGTGCTGCTTTGCGCGGGCGACACAGGTTTTGGTGCGGTAAAAACCTTCGATCTGGAAGCCTGGTTGCCAGGGCAGGACGCCTGGCGCGAGATTTCTTCATGTTCAAACACGCGTGACTTCCAGGCGCGGCGTATGAATGCCCGTTTCCGTCCGCAGGGCGGAGGCTCGCCGGTTTTTGTGCATACACTGAACGGATCCGGCCTTGCTGTTGGTCGTACTCTGATTGCAGTGATGGAAAATTATCAGCAGGAAGATGGCTCGGTTGTGGTGCCTGAGGTTCTGCGTCCCTATATGGGAGGTATAGAGCGCATTACAGCCTGATACGTTTGCCTCAGCCCGTTTATGGCTATAGCGGGCAGAGAAACGACATGACCGTGCAGGAGATAAGATAAATGAAAACGCCTTTTTTAAAAATGCGAAAGAAAGCTTTTCTCTCCTGCTGTGGCAGTGCGCTGATTGTCGCGCTGGCATATACCGGTGCAGCCGCTGCAGCGGATAGCGTCGATCATGCTTCTGCACCAACAGAGAATGTTACGGTTGCTGATCGCTTTGAAAAAGCGCAGCCATCGGGCATAGCGCGCCTGCCAGACGGGCGTATTATACTGTCATTTCCTGAGAGTGCGCAGTGGCACCCTGGTCCCGTCCTGGCAGTGTGGAGCCCGGGCAAACTCACGCCTTTCCCTGGTGCGCTGGCACAGCATGACATGATATCCCCGCTGGGTATGACGGTTGATGCAAAGGGGCAGCTCTGGGTGGTGGATGAAGGTGTCAGAGCCGGCCATAAAGTTAAACCGCAGCCTGCGTTGCTGCATATAGATCCTGTTGCAGGTAAGATCGTCAGATCATACCCTTTTACAAAGCCCGCTGTTTCGTCTGACAGTCATGTGAATGATGTGCGTGTTGATCTGACACACGGTAAAGCAGGTACAGCATTTGTGTCCGATACATCAGAGAAGACCCATCCTGCTCTGATCGCTGTTGACCTTGCCAGTGGTAAAATGCGTCGTATTCTTGAAGGGTCTGTGTCAGTGCGTCCTGTACCAGGGCTGGTGATGCAGGTTGATCATGAGCTGAGGCGTTATGACCCCAATCATCCGGTTATGGGGCAGGGTGGTGTCGATGGCCTTGCTCTGAGTGCTGATTCTTCAAGGCTTTACTGGTCTCCTTTATCGTCGCGACGGCTTTATAGTGCCCCGACAGCAGAGCTGGCAGACTTTCACCTTTCTGAGGAAGTCCTGAAGTCAGCCGTCACAGATGAAGGTGAGGTCGGCATAATGGATGGTATGGCGACAGCGCCTGATGGCAGTTTATATCTGACAGATATTGAGCGTCATGCTGTGGTGCGTCGTGCTCCCGATGGTGAGCTGAGCATTGTTGCCCAGGACCCGCGCCTTATTGCCCCTGACAGCATAGCGCTTGATGGTGACAGTCTTTTGCTGACGGTAGGACAGTGGTCACGTCTGCCGGTTTTTAATGCCGGAAAAGATAAGCAGGAGCGCCCTTATCTTCTGATGCGCATTGCACCGTTACAAACAGCTGATAAGGCACCATAACGACATTATTATAGAAAAAGACAGGTTATCCTAAGGCTTTCATCATCATAAATTTGATCGTTGTGCGGTGTCTTCGCACCTTTGTTATCTTAGGCTCAGGACTCATTCTTTGAGATAGAAGATGAAGCTTGCAGCGATATGGATTGCGGAC
>NZ_JOMN01000069.1:0-417 GCF_002153485.1 Acetobacter sp. DmW_043
CTTCAAAATGCGCTTGAGGTGAGCAAACAGCATTTCGACCTTCTTTCGTTCTCGTCTGGAGATAATATAGGCGTCGGTTAAAGCAATGTCGCGGGCCATATCACGAGCGCCTTCATGAATAGAGCGCAGAACCTTACGATTGGGCTGATTAGGGCAGCATTTTGGTTTGAGAGTGCATACGTCGCACGCCAGTTTCGACGAACGGTATCGAAGTAGGTTGTCGGGAGGGGCATTTGGTTGATCCGAGTTGATCTTGCGCCACTGCTGCTTCAGTTGCTGTCCTCCAGGACAGACGTAAAGATCGCGCACGTGGTCATATGTGAAGTCTCGGCGTTCGAAAGTCCCGTCCTGTCGAGCAGATTTGTCGAAGACCGGAATGTGAGGTTCTATGCCACGCTCATGAACCAGCCACGCAAG
>NZ_JOMN01000070.1:0-317 GCF_002153485.1 Acetobacter sp. DmW_043
GCAGATTTGTCGAAGACCGGAATGTGAGGTTCTATGCCACGCTCATGAACCAGCCACGCAAGATTTTCAGCGGATCCATATGCTGTATCCGCAGCAAGCCTTTCGGGCCATATTCCAAATGTTTCCTGCGTACGCTCTATCATTCTGCGTTGCGCCGTAACCTCGGCCTGCCGGATGGCTGTCGTGGTTTCTACATCCATGATGACAGCCGATTTAAGGTCGATGAGGTAATTTGTGCAGTAGGCATAATAAGCAAGGCCACCGCTTGCAGCGTTCCAACGTGCCGCAGGATCGACCGGAGAGATATATTTTGGTTG
>NZ_JOMN01000071.1:0-846 GCF_002153485.1 Acetobacter sp. DmW_043
GTCCGCAATCCATATCGCTGCAAGCTTCATTTTCTATCTCAAAGAATGAGTCCTGAGCCTAAGAAGAAAAAGACATAAAGATGTGAAGCTCCCGGATATAACTGATCCTGATTTTATGGCTGCATATGGAGCAGCTCTAAATAATACGCAGAGAGAAGTTATATCTAAAGACAGTATTAAGTCAGGAACGCTAGAGTCATTAATTGTAAAATAGGCAACTTTCTGAGGAGTTTAGTCTATTAAAAGAGAGCACAAAAGCGGTTTATAATCGCCTGCTGAATCGCATACGAGAAGACCCGATAGGACAAGGCCCGTTTGCATTGATGGAGCCGAAACACATTTGTCTGGCCATCAATGCGTTGGGTGATGCCCCTACAACCAGGGTTCGTATTAAACGATTACTGAGTCAGTTAATGCAGTTCGCGATTAATAACGGCTGGCGTGATGACGACCCGACCACCTCAATTAAAGTTAAGAGACAAAAGAGTGAGGGGATACATGCCTGGACAGATCAGGAATTTGATAAATATTTATTAAAATGGGGAAGCGGCACCATTCAGAGGCTGGCAATGTCGCTCATGCTTTATACCGGCCAGAGGCGTAGTGACGTTGTGCGGATGGGACCAGGCGATGTTCAGAATGGAATGATTTACGTCAGGTAGGAAAAGACTGATGCCTGCCTGTGGATTCCGTTGCACTCAGAATTACAGGATGTAACTCAGATTATGGGAGAGGGGCAGTCAAACGTATTTATCCAGATCGCGGGATGGCAGCCCATATACTGTGAATGGTTTTTATAATGTGTTTAAGGACTGGTGCGCATCTGCTGAATTGCCCGTGCAGTGT
>NZ_JOMN01000072.1:0-2802 GCF_002153485.1 Acetobacter sp. DmW_043
TCAGGCTCATAACCTGAAGGCCGCAGGTTCAAATCCTGCCCCCGCAACCAAATCATATAAATTCTTACACAACGCCTCAGCTTTAGCGCCAGAGGCGTTTTTTGCGTTACGGGTAATGAATGACAATGGTAAAAATCTACGGAATAAAAAACTGTGATACCATGCGCAAAGCCAGAAAATGGCTCGATACGCATAATGTCGTTTATGACTTCCATGATTATAAAACGCAGGGAATTGACGCAGAAACTCTCAGCAGGTGGGCAGACCTGATCAGTTATGAAAAGCTGCTTAATAAAAACGGGACAACGTTTAGAAAACTGCCAGAGGCAGAAAAAACAGATCTGACAGAAGCACGGGCTGTCATATTAATGCAGACATATCCCTCTCTGATTAAGAGGCCTGTCATTGAATATAAAGAAAAAATTGAAACAGGATTTAATCCTGAAAAATACGCAATGATCTTCTCTTAAAAAAAAGCCCCGGTAAACCGAGGCTTTTTTAGGCATGTCCGAGGTGATAATTTTTGGATATTTTTAATATCCGATCGTAAGTGAGAGTGTTCCGAACCCGCCTTTGTTACCGAAGCCATTCTGCTCGCGGATGGCGGAGACGCCGTGCAGGCGCCAGCCAACATTGAAGATGAGGCTGATATAACGATCGACAGCACTATGCAGGTCCAGACCGATGCTGGACAGATCAGCCTCGTTCACGGACTGAGCAATGGGATGCACCTGCGAGACATGGCCATAATCATAGAACAGTCCTACCTGTTCCGTATCATACACGGAGATGTCGGGGGCGATGAATTTGAAAAGACTAAAAGCTGGTGAGCGAATTTCGTTGGTAACACTCACCCCCTCACTGCCCAGCGCGGTATCGGTAAAATAGCCGCGTGCAGTGTAAAGCCCGCCAAGGCCAAGCTGGTTATTGTACATCAGATTGCTGCTGGCAACTTGCCCCGTGGCTTGCAAAATCCACGACAGGCCTGCAGGCAACCATGTGGTGCGGTTAAGACTCACTGTGTCATAGGCATACTGGTCACTTGCTCCGGGTACGAGTGCTTCAAAATTGCGGTGGCGGTTGGCTCCGCTCATGCCGCCGGGGCTAAGCACGAGCTGGTTCTGGAAAGTAGTCTGCCCATACGGGTCGTTCAGAATGGCATTGTATAGGATGGGAAACTGATCGACTTCTGCCTGGCTATCAAACACCCGCAGTCCGCCAAATTCGAGAGTGTTGTTGGTGGTTTTGAAGTCAAAGCCGATCTGCAAATCTTCGGTCATGCGTGTATGCGGGCCGAAGGTCAGGGCAGGCAGGTCGTGGATATAACGTATACTGGCCTGCCCGCTATGGCCTGTCTCACCCAGATAGGCGCTGCTCGTACGCATATCGGGTTTTTCCCACGCATAGGAACCAAAAATCTGAATACGGTCATGCCAGGGCAGGGGGACTGTCCAGCTCAGGGCGTGGCCGCTGTAGCGGTCGCTAACACTGTGGGTAAACTGGTAGGATAAGATCTGCCCCAGCCCGGCCACGTTGCCCCATGTGCCGCCCACGGCCCATTCGGAAGAGCCGAGCGAGGGGACACCGGCATTGTCGTAGGAGCCATAGATATGCAGGGGCAGGCGGTCTTTTGTCTGCAGGGTGACATCGGTTGTGCCCTGCGCCGTACCGGGGGCGAACAGAGCATCGACCGTGCGGAAGGGGTTGCTGTTCAGCCAGGACAGGCCAGCCTGCACGCCTGACAGGCTAAGGGTCTGGCCAGGTGCGAGCCCGCTTTCCTGCCGAATCAGTCTGTCGGAAAACCAGTGGTTACCTGCTGTTTTAACCGCGCCCAACCGGTATTCTGTGACGATGATCTGCACCACACCGTCGTTGATGTTTTGCGGCGGGATGGAGACATATACAAACGGATGCCCCTTAGCTTTGTAGAGCGCGCTGACCTTTGCCGCGATGGTGTTTAGATCCGTCATACGCAGGGGCTTGCCGAGATAGGCAGCCATCTCATGTTCGAAGGAGGCCTGATTGAGCAGGGGCAGGCCCGCATGCTGCACGCCCTTTGTGCCGGCAGGCAGACCCGTGGCCTTGAGGGTGGCAGTATCGGGGATGAATACCAAACCTTTGAGGTCGGGGATGACAACCGCATTAGACTGCGGAAGGGGCGGGGCTTCTTTACCCGGCATGGTCAGGTCGTTGGAGGCGGGTGCCGCTGCGGGCTGGCGCGGGGCAAGGCGGCTATAGGCCTGTGCATGGGCTACGCGTGGCGAGAGGGCACAGGCGACGGCAGCGAATGCGCCGCCAGCAAAAAGAATGTGGCGCATCAGAACGTGTCTTTCAGGCGGTTGGTATAAGAGGTGCCGGGCAGCACGATCTGATATGTGTTCGGAGCGGCAGAGTTTGCCGTGCTATCTGGCAGGGGTAGAGGGTTGTAGGTATTGACCAGTGTGAGACTAGGGGATTGCCCGGTGCTTGTAATAGTGAGGTTAGCTGGGCCTGATGCCGGGGGAGTATTCCCGTTTAGTGATGCCACAGGCCAGAAGATAGGAATGGTCGTGATCCGGGTGATGGTGTAGGTGCCGCTCTGATAGGTGATGGCATAATTGCTCAGCCCTGAGCCGCGTGCGTTACTGGCAGTAAGGGCGTAGGCGCCTGTGTTGCTCAGCTTTGTGGCGGCTGTGGAGAGGCTGACCCCGCTAACGGTATCGCCATTGACCAGACCACTGGTTTTAAAGTCAGTCTTATTCAGTGTGGGGTTCTGTCCATAGATGCCGGTCTGGTTCAGGGCGGTAATGGCCAGGGCTGCGG
>NZ_JOMN01000073.1:0-653 GCF_002153485.1 Acetobacter sp. DmW_043
GGCATAACCCTGATAATATTGTTCATTTTATACTCAGAAATACAGACTTTAAAGAACCAGACCGGCATATGACTATTCCGGCTGCGTTGTTTATGGATGGCATAATGCCGCAAGAAGGCGGCGTGGATAGCGGCATTCTTCTCGAAGTGCACTGGCCTGACTTCTCTGGTCATGTTGCTGACCTGACAAAAAATGCCGTCATGATTTTAGTAAACACGAAAAACCCGGAGCGAAGCGATACACTCGACACTAAAGACGTGCTTCAGTTAAATGTTATGGCAACGACAAGAAATGCTTCTGATCTTTTTCACCCTGATGTACCGATAAAACTCGTTACACCAAAGCCAATTCCAGAACAAACCATTCCATCAGATATTATGCAGGTGGCTAACCAATTGAACCCACTTATAGCAAATAATTACACACAAATTTATACTGATAGCGCGATAAGCCCATCTCGTATGATATCATGCGAAGCACGTAATAATAAAACAGAGTTTTCTTCTTGTTCTGATACATTTTTTTATAAAAATCTATGGTTTAAAGTGAGCTATGATCGTCCTTATGTTGCAGAATGGAAGAACATAGAAGAAACTGTAAAAAATAATTTCGATATATACATGAGATAGCTATAAAATTATGAAAACGCTTTT
>NZ_JOMN01000074.1:0-213 GCF_002153485.1 Acetobacter sp. DmW_043
AAACTGTAAAAAATAATTTCGATATATACATGAGATAGCTATAAAATTATGAAAACGCTTTTAGCCTTTCTTTTTTTCATCGCAGCACATGTTTTAAGCACAGATATTTCTCCGGCTGTGGCTGACCAGAATACGTCATTAGAAGAAACCAGGCATAACCCTGATAATATTGTTCATTTTATACTCAGAAATACAGACTTTAAAGAACCAGAC